>WJIJ01000042.1 GCA_014730345.1 Candidatus Zixiibacteriota bacterium
CGGCGGTTCAAATGAGTAATGACTACCGGGTTTATTTAATCCCTGTATTGGTTTATGTCTTCTCGGCGATTACATATCTGTTCGCCGCTTCGGTTATCACCGACCAGATCGGCTTTCCCCTCGATGATTCATATATCCACGCCGTTTTCGCCCGGAGCATCGCCGGCGGCAGTTGGTTCGAATTCAACCCCGGCGTTCCGGTTGCCGGGTCCACCGCTCCGCTTTATACCGCGTTGGTAGGCCTTGTTTACTGGTTTTTCGGAGTTAATATCACCATGCAGGTACTCCTCGGAGAAATCATCAATATCGCCGGGCTGATTTATACTATAAAGATGTTTAAACTACTGATTTCCGATGATGATGAATCTGTTTTGCTGGGAGGAATGCTTACAGCCCTGGCATTTCCCCTCGTTTGGGGTTCGGTTTCGGGCATGGAAATCCCGCTCGCGTTTTTACTGGTATCTGCGGGAATTTATTATCATATAAAAGCAATAAATCAAAACGGCGGCAACCAGCTTTCGATTTTACTTTTATCGCTTGCTCTTCTTACCCGACCGGAGACTGCCGTTATTGCTGTTTTGTTGATTATTGACCGGTCCTTCAGGATTAAAACCAAAAGAGGAACCACCCTCATCCTCAATTCGATAGTATATCTATCCCTGCCTGCTATATTCGGAATCTTGAATTATCATTTCACCGGAACGGCTTTCGCCAATACTTTCTTATCCAAAACCCAGTATGGCAGTCTTTACCAGTTTTTGCTTTTCGACCGGGATCCGTTGAGATTGGTATGGTCGGTTATAATCGCTGTTGCCCTTTCTGGGAGAACCGTTTTTTATCTATTATTCGACAATCCTGTTTCTGTTTTATTTATTGCCGCATTGGCGGTTAATATCCCTGCTTTCAAGAGTAATAAGCAGTGGGCAAATATACGTCTGTTCTTGATAATATTACTGATTATTCCGATGGCAATAGGAGCGGCTACCGGATGGGTTTTTGCAGGTCAATATCAGCGATATATCTCTTATATCCTGCCCCTGTTTTTCGCGTTGCATATTGTCGCCTTTGCCCATTACAGTAAGGTAGACCGCGCCCTTGAAAAAATCACTAACCTGAGAAGCTACCCTGCTCTAAAAAAGCCATTTTTCATCGCGATGCTGTTAATATCGGTTTTATACATATTAATAGCCATTGATTATCCGCCGGTGGTAAATTTCCTTCGAACCATGGACATACGCGGAGGGATTCTGGCAAGCATTGTTAATTCGCATCTACTTCTATCCTTTTCCAGGGCAATTTTCGCTTTCACCTTTTTCGCCGCGGCATTGATTGTGTTTATGAATTTCTATGGAAAATCGCTTGAAAACCGCAAAAGGATATTAAAAAACTCAGCTGTTATCTACTCGATTATCCTGATGCTGGTCGCTGGTGTACGCTATGGTTACAATGTAGATAATATCAACCGGATGCAGGTTAACATCGCGCGGTGGGCATCGGAAAAATTACCGGCGGACTCGGTCGTGGCTGTAAACGATATAGGAGCTTTCGGCTTTTACGCTCCCCAGAGAATCCTCGATTTGCAGGGTCTTATCAGCACCGAAATTCTCGAGTATGAAGGCGATATTCCCGCCTTTTTCAGCGAAGTTGAAACCCCGGGCTATATGATAATTTTCCGCCGGCAATTAGGGGACTATCGCGACAGCCCCCATCTGAAAGAGCTGTATTCGGTTAAGCTGTTGAATAATACTATTTGCATGTATGATGATATGGTAGTTTTTAAAATTACCAACTGGCCTTCTGCCAAACAGTAAGTCGAATACATTCGGTAATTGACTTTTTAATAATGGTGATTATATTAAAGTATTGCTATACTGAAGGTATTTCATGAAACCTTTGCCGTGAGGATGTTATGCGTAAAGCTGGAATTTCGGTTATAATTATTTTTCTAATTTCTTCGCTTTCTTATGCCCAGGACCTGTCTATTCAGGATGTACGCGACATGGATTGGCGGATGAAAGTCGATAAATGGATGAAGCTGGGGAAAATCCAGGACAGGAGCAATGACCTGCTTGATCAGGAGGATTTTGATGTTACGTACGCCGAACTGGATATCGAAATTACCAGTTTTATGGATCATCTTATAACCGGCGCGGTTACCATGACCTGCCGTTCCCTCGTTGACGGCATGAACACAGTTGAGTATAATTTCCATACTGATTTGATTGTTGATTCGGTAAAAGCCGGAGGGCAGTTAACCACTTTTGACCATTCCGACCATATCCTCACGATTAACCTTGACCGTACTTACGATACCGGGGAAGAAGCAACGACGATTGTCTATTACAATGGTACGCCGCCTTACACCGGTTTTGGTTCGTTCTCATGGCGATTACACCTGGGCGCGCCCGTAATATCAACCATGTCCTGCCCGGAGGAAGCTTACACATGGTGGCCATGTAAGGATACCCAAACCGATAAAATCGATTCGGCCGATGTGGTAATGACGGTGGGCGACAGTCTTATAGCTACATCCAACGGGGTAATGGTCAGCGATGTAAACAATGGGAACGGTACTCGTACTTTTACATGGCACATATCATATCCCATTGCCACTTACCTGATATGTATGACCATATCCAATTACCAGAGCTGGACTGACTGGTATGTAAGCCCCGAGGGCGATTCGATACCGATCACAAACTATGTCTACCCGGAACATTACGATGATGCCGTGGCCGATTTGAGTTTCACCCCGGAAATAATGGAAATTTATGTCGACCTTTTCGGGGATTACCCTTTCGCTGAGGAAAAATACGGCCATAGTATTTTCCCCTTTGCCGGAGGGATGGAACACCAAAACAACTGCAGTTTCGGGTCTATATTGATAACAGGCAACGGCACGTATGAATCCATCGTAGTACACGAGCTGGCGCATCAATGGTTCGGCGATATGATTACCTGCCATCAGTGGGCGGATGTCTGGATGAACGAGGGATTCGCCACCTATTGTGAGGCATTGTACTATGAACAGGTAGACGGGCTGGAAGCATATTTGTATTACATGACCCATGACAACAGGGTAAGGGAACCGAGCGGTCCTATTTACGATCCGAGTTATCTCTGGAGCAGTAACACGGTTTATAACAAGGGGTCGTGGGTACTGCACATGCTCAGGGGAGTTATGGGCGATGAGGATTTCTTCGATGGCATGTACGCTTATGCTAACAATCCCGATTACCAGTACAAAACTATTACCACACGCCAGTTCCAGCATCAGATGGAACAGTTTTACGGCGGGCCGCTTGACTGGTTTATCGATGAATGGGTTTGGGGAAGAAACCGTCCCCATTACGAATATTCATGGCTTGCCGAGGATATTGGCGGCGGGGAATACGAAATTTTCCTGCATATTGACCAAACCCAGGAGGAGCCATCGCCGCGTGTTTTTAAAATGCCTGTCAAGGTTTATGTTGATATAGAGGGCGATGAATACATGACGACGGTTTGGAACGACAGCAGGGAGGATGATTTCCGTTTCATCGTATCCGGCAATCCCGAGTCGCTGGAAATAGACCGTTATGACTGGATTTTGAAAACATCGGTAGAAACCGAGTATGGATTCAATATCGTAACCACATCACTTGAAGATGGAGCGCCGGGTGAATATTACGAAGATAATATTGAATCACGCGGAGGAACCGCCCCTTACGCTTATGAGGTAATCGCCGGGGCGCTTCCCGATGGTCTGCAGTTGGAAAGCTCTACCGGCAGGCTTTACGGCACTCCCGCTGATGAAGGTTATTATGATTTCACAGTACTGAGCACCGACTCATCTGAACCTCCTATGGAAGATGAGCAGGAATACAGGTTGCGGATAGGCGATCCGGTTTATGTTGATGAAGATGAACCGCTACCGAACGGCGTAACCCTGTATGGCAATTATCCCAACCCCTTCAACAGCTCAACGACAATCAAATTCGATATGCCCCAGTCTGAGTATATTAAAATAGAAATTTTCAATATTATGGGGCAATTAGTTGATACAGCTTTTGAAGGAAATGTGGAAGCTGGTGCAAACGAAGTTGTCTATAATAACCAATCGCTGGCCTCAGGATTATATTTCTACCGGTTGTGCGCTGAGAAATATTCAGCCGTTAGACGAATGACCCTGTTGAAATAGAATCTAATTCCGGGCATAGTTTCTGCTTATTATATATATGCAGATAATTTATTTAATGATTACTGGAACCTGCCCTTCTATTAAGATGTTAATCTGTATGGGTTTGTAGTAGTTTTGATACATAATTAAGCTCCATAATTTGACAAGGAATTGACATTTCGTTACATATTGATTATTATATTACATTCAGGTAGGACTTTCACACCTAAAATATAACGAGGTTTAAGATGCGGTTTAAATTATTAATTGTATTTATGTTTGTCGCCCTTTTCGCTTCCGCTTCTTTAGCGCAGAATCTTGACCGGGAGCAATTTATGGATGCCCACTGGCAGATGAAATCGCTCTACTGGCAGAAACTGCAGGAAAGGCAGGCTGAAACGGTCGCGGGTGATATTCTTGACCAATCCGATTATGATGTCAAATGGTGGTTGCTTGATATTGATGTAACTGATATTGAGAATGAGATTATCACCGGTACGGTTACCATGACTTCCGAAGCAGTCGTGGATGGAGTTGATGAAATCCAGTATGATTTCGATCGTACTATGAATGTCGATGATGTCCGCATGGGCGGTCAATCGGTAAGCTATACCCACAGCGGTGATTTAATAACCATAACTCTGGATCGTGAGTATAATACCGGCGAAGAATTTACAACCGAGGTCGACTATCATGGTCATCCGCCCGGAAGCGGCTTTGGTTCTTTCACATGGGAAACCCACCAGGGCAATCCCATAATTTCCACGCTTTCAGAGCCGGAGGGAGCCCGTGAATGGTGGCCCTGCAAAGACCAGCCCAGAGATAAAGCCGATTCAGCGGATGTGTATATCACCATACCCGATGACTTGGTGGGAACTTCCAACGGCGCGCTGGTGGATGTTGTCGATAATGGCAACGGCACCAAAACTTATATGTGGCATAGTTCCTATCCTATAACTACTTATCTAATATCACTGGCGATTTCCAATTACGTGGAATTCACCGATTGGTATGTAACCGTTCAGGGCGATTCGATGCCCATTGTCAACTATGTTTACCCGGAACACTTGGATGAAGCGGTTGAGGATTTAGGCATTACCGCCGAAGCAATTGAGATTTTTGTTCCTCTATTCGGCGAATATCCTTTTCTCGAGGAAAAATACGGCCATTCGATTTTCCATTGGGGCGGCGCCATGGAGCACCAGTGTAATACCAGCTACGGCGCTGGTTTGATTCGCGGCAACCACTGGTATGATTATATTGTTGCTCACGAACTTGCGCATCAGTGGTTTGGCGATATGATTTCGCCGGAATCGTGGCCGGAAATCTGGATGAACGAAGGATTCGCTTCATACTCAGAAGCGCTTTGGACCGAAGCCCTGCAGGGGCAGAATGCGTATTTCAATTACATGCGCTACAACAACGGAGTAACCGAGCCCAGCGGTCCCATTTATGATCCGGATCCGCTTTTCGATGGAAATACCGTTTATAACAAGGGTTCCTGGGTATTGCACATGCTCAGAGGCGTTATGGGTGATGAACCATTTTTCGAGGGCATTTACGATTACGCTACCCATCCTGATTTCATGCATAAGGTTACTACAACCCGCCAATTCCAGCACCTGATGGAAGGTTATTACGGCGCGCCTCTCGATTGGTTCTTTGACCAGTGGATATGGGGTATGAACAGGCCGCATTACGAATATTCCTGGATGAAGGAAGATATAGGCAACGGCCAGTATGAGATATTCCTTCATGTTGACCAAACCCAGGGGGCTCCGGCGCCGGAAGTATTCACCATGCCAATTAAAATCTATCCGCGCGTCGATGGCGAGGATACAGTTATTACGGTCTGGAACAACTCCCGAACTGCTGATTATCGCTTCGTGGTTAATGGCGATCCCTCAACCTTGCGTTTCGACCGCAATCAATGGATTTTGAGAAACGTACGGGGCGTGGATTACCAGCTGAATATCGTTACCACTGAACTGCCAAATGCCATGCCCGGCGATTATTACGAGGATGAAATTGAAGCCCGCGGCGGTACTGCACCATATACTTTTGAATTGGAAGATGGGGACCTTCCCGATGGTATGCAGTTATCATCTGACGGAATTATATCCGGTACGCCGACCGTAGAAGGTACTTATCCGATAATAGTCAAGGTAACTGATTCCGATTCACCGGAAAATATAGACACCCAGAATTACGATTTTGTTGTTGGTGAACCGTCGGGATTTGACGATGATAACGCGGTACCCTCCAATTTCGCCTTGATCGGCAACTATCCCAATCCGTTCAATAACAGCACTATTATCAAAATACGTCTTGCCGATGCCGGTAATGTGAGCCTTGATGTGTTTAACATTATGGGCCAGAAGGTCGCTAATCTTTACAATGGTTACCTGGAAAGCGGTTCGCATGAGTTCGCATGGAATGCTTCAGAAGTTACATCGGGGATTTATTTTTATAAACTGACTGGCGGGGCCGACTCCGATGTGAAAAAAATGACCCTGCTGAAGTAATAGTATTAATTATCAGCGGATTAAAAGGCACACGAGAATGTGTGCCTTTTACATTGGTAGCCAGTGTATTTTTAAGGGGTTGTTAAAATTTAATGGTTTTTTGGTAAATGTGTAGGGGAACTATTCTTGACAAAAATGTCGAAAGTTAATATATTGTTAAATTAACTGCCGCGAGCCAGGCGGTCGCCTCGGCTTTAAGCCGTGGAGGAAAGTCCGGGCTACAGAGGGCAGGGCGCCTCGTAACGCGAGGCCGGGGAAACCCGGGGAAAGTGCCACAGAAACCAGACCGCTCGCTGTAAAGCGAGTAAGGGTGAAACGGTGGTGTAAGAGACCACCCGCTCCGGTGGCAACACCGGTTTGGGTAAACCCCGCCCGTAGCAAGGCCAAGTACAGGAGGAGGAGTTGCCCGCTCCTTTAGACTCCAGGGTAGGCTGCATGAGGATGACGGCGACGTCATTCCCAGATAGATGACCGCTTACTTCACTTGTTTGAAGGATACAGAACCCGGCTTATGGCTCGCTTAACTTGATAATTAAGGTTTTGCTTTTGGAACATAATATTTGGGAAGTAACACCCGACGCTGATCCACAATTATCCCTCCAGATTTCAGAGGACCTCGGTATTCCCCGGGTTGTGGCTAATATCCTTGTTAATAGGGGAATGACAAGTTCAGAAGAGGTCCAGAGATTTCTCCATCCCAAAATGGAAGAACTTTGTGATCCGTATATGTTTGAGGACATGGACCGCGGTGTTGAGCGGGTAATTGATGCCCTTCGTACTCGAGAAAAGATAATGATTTACGGAGATTACGATGTTGACGGTATCACCGCCACATCGCTTATGTTCCTTACTCTCAACAGGTTGGGGGCGGAAGTAAGTTATTACCTTCCTAACAGGCTTGAGGAAGGCTATGGGATTTCAGAAGAAGGTATCCAGGAGGCTATCAAAAGAGGCGTTACCTTGTTAATTTCGGTGGATTGTGGGATCACAGCAATTGAAGAGGTAAAATACGCTAAATCCAAAGGCATAGATTGTATCATAACCGACCATCATGAGCCCGGTTCAGAAATCCCTGAGGCGGTGGCGGTAATCAATCCTAAAAGGGGCGGTAAGAATAGTATCGGTGTAGAGCTTGCGGGAGTGGGTATGGCATATAAATTTGCCATTGCCCTTTATCATAGATTAAACCAGAATCCGGAAGAAGTTAACGAACATCTCGACCTGGTAGCTCTCGGAACCGCCGCGGATATTGTGCCCTTAATTCAAGAGAACCGGATTTTAACCAAATTTGGGATTAAACAGGTAGCCCGAAGCGCTAAACCCGGTTTAAAATCGCTGATTTTCGTTTCCGGTTTACTGGGAAAGGAAATAGGTACCGGGCAGGTCGTATTCATAATCGCGCCGAGAATTAATGCCGTGGGCCGACTGGGAAACGCTGAACTCGCGATTAAACTACTGTCCACGAAGGATCCCCAACAAGCGAACCAAATCGCCCGCAAACTGAACGAGGAAAACAGAAAGCGTAAAGATATCGATGAACGAACCCTTTATCACGCCACCCAGATGATCAGGGATATTGTAGACCTTAAAAACGACAAGGCTATTGTACTTGCCGGGGAGGGATGGCACCAGGGTGTTATCGGTATTGTCGCCTCGCGTTTAGTGGAGAAATACCATCGGCCGACCATAATGATTGCTATCGACGGCAATGAAGGCAAGGGTTCGGCGCGGTCTATTCCCAATTTCCATCTCTACGAAGCCCTGCGTGAATGCGAGCATCTCTTGCTTCGTTTTGGCGGTCATAAATATGCCGCTGGTCTTTCAATTCAGGTTGATAAAATTGAGGAATTCCGCAAAAAGTTCAAAGATGTTACCTCAAGGATGTTAACCAGCGAAGATCTTTTGCCCCGGATAAACATAGATGCCGAAGTAGAGCTCGATGAAATAGACAAGAACCTTATCGACCATATCGACTTGTTCGCGCCTTTTGGTCCTCAAAATATGAAACCTGTATTCATAACCCGCAATCTTGAACTTTACGGGAATCCTTATATCGTGGGGAAAAACCACCTCAAATTAAAGGTGCAAAAGGGAGGAAGGATTTTCGATTGCATTGGATTCGGCATGCGCAGTTACATGAATCAGTTAATTCATAAACCCCTTTATCTCGATCTTGTGTACGTGGTCGAGTCGAATATTTGGAATGGCGCCGAACATATCCAGCTTCGTATCAAGGACCTGCGAGTAGTATAAATGACAGTTTTAGATAGATTTTTCGAAAAGGATAGAGCCGCGCTTTCGCGGATTATTTCTTTTATAGAGAATCGCGAGGATGGATACCTTAGACTATTATCCAGGCTTTACCCGAACTGCGGCAAGGGATATAAAATCGGAATCACCGGTCCTCCCGGAGCCGGAAAATCGACGCTGGTCGATAAATTAGCTTCATATTACCTGGAGGAAGGTCATTCGGTGGGGATTATTGCCGTTGATCCAACATCACCTTTTACCGGCGGCGCTCTTCTCGGCGACAGGATCAGGATGCAGGAATTGTCCGGTAAGGGAGAAGTTTTCATCCGCTCCATGGCCACTCGTGGTTCCGGCGGGGGATTAGCGGCGGCTACCCGCGAAGTTTCAATGGTAATGGACGCCTTTGGTTGCGATATCGTTATCATAGAGACTGTTGGCGTAGGGCAGGTTGAACTTGATATCGCGGAGGTCTGCAACACAACAGTTGTGGTCCTTGTGCCTGAATCGGGCGATGGTGTTCAAACGCTTAAGGCCGGTTTGATGGAAATAGCTAATATTTTCGCGGTAAACAAAGCGGACCGCCAGGGGAGTGGGAGGTTGGTGTCGGAAATACGCCATATGCTGGATACCCGCCAGAAACGCGACGACTGGAATCTCCCGGTTGTAAAAACCGAAGCCGTAAATAATGTGGGTATAGAAGGTTTAAAAGGAAAAATAGACCTGCATCGCGAATTCCTTCTCAGCCAGAAATCAGCTGAAGAAAGGTTGATGGAACGCGCCCGTTATGAATTGAACATGATAACCAGGAACAGGATTATCGACACCGTGGTGCCGGAACTTCTCGATGAGCAAACTGTTAATTATTATGCCAGAATTATATCTGAAGGCGAGGTGGATCCCTATTCTGTTGCCGAAGAACTCGTCTCGGGTATTGATATAAAGAAAAAGGTTAAAGTTTAAAGAATACAGGTGATCTGATGGATAAAGATACAGTAATGAATTCCCAAGCGAAAGATACTGCTGATTCAGAACACAAAAAGGATTTTAAAAAGGCGATGGCCGAGTGGCAGGAGAAATTCGCCAACGCTAAGTTTAAAGTTGACAGGAAATTTACTACCGGTTCGATGGAGGAAGTTAATCCTCTATACACCCCGGTGGATACGGGCGGTATCGAGGATGTTGGTCCCGAATATATGAATAAAATTGGTTTCCCCGGCGAGTATCCATATACCCGGGGCGTACAAACCAATGTCTACCGCGGGAAAATTTGGACTATGCGCCAGTTCAGCGGTTTCGCCACTCCCAAAGAAACCAATGAACGTTACCATTACCTTTTGAAAAACGGTCAGACAGGTCTTTCGGTTGCATTTGACCTTCCCACGCTGATGGGTTACGATTCAGACAGCCCCCGCTCCAAAGGCGAGATAGGGGTGTGTGGGGTCGCGGTGGATACGCTCCAGGACATGGAGATAATCTTCGACGGCATCCCCCTCGATAAAATTTCCACCTCCATGACCATTAATGCTCCATCGTCGATTCTTTTGGCCATGTATTGTGTAGTGGCCGAGAAACAAAACGTGCCCCTGGAGAAAATTACCGGTACTCTGCAAAATGATATACTTAAAGAATATATAGCCCAGAAGGAATGGATTTATCCGCCGGAACCTTCCATAAGGCTTATTACCGATATAATGGAATTCTGCGCTCAAAACATTCCCCGGTATAATACTATTTCAATTTCAGGTTATCATATCCGCGAAGCCGGAGCTACAGCCGCGCAGGAGTTGGCGTTTACACTCGCTGATGGATTTTGCTATGTAGAAAGCGGAATTGCCGCGGGGCTCGATGTCGATGAATTCGCCCCGAGGTTGTCATTCTTTTTCAACTCCCATCTTGATTTCTTCGAGGAGATAGCCAAGTACCGGGCGGCACGGAGAATATGGGCGAAACGGATGAAGGAGAAATACGGCGCGAAGAAGAAACAATCTTTACTGATGAGATTCCACACCCAGACCGCGGGATGCACTTTGACCGCTCAACAGCCGGAGAATAATATTATCCGTACCGCTTACCAGGCATTGTCCGGAGTTCTCGGCGGCACCCAGTCATTGCATACCAATTCCATGGATGAAACCCTCGCTCTTCCCTCGGAAAAGGCGGTTACTATCGCCTTGCGTACGCAACAACTTATCAGCGAAGAGACCGGGGTGGTCAATACCATCGATCCCCTCGCGGGTTCATATTTCGTGGAAGCTCTGACCGACCGTCTTGAACAGCAAGCCGAAGCGTATTTCGATGAGATCGAAAAACGCGGCGGGGTTTTAAAGTGCATCGAGGAAGGGTTTTTCCAGAGAGAACTCGCTGATTCCGCATACCGTTACCAGCAGGAACTGGATAAGAATGAGCGGATAATCGTGGGCGTGAATAAATATGTCCACGAGAACGAGGAAATCGAAATCCCCATCCTGGAAATCGATGAGAAGGTCGCAATAAATCAGGTAGCTTCTCTCAACAAAGTTAAAGAAAACAGGGACAACGATAAAGTGTCGAGGTCGCTTGAGGACCTGCGCAAGGTTATTCAGACCAATGAAAACCACATGCCCGCGTTATTGGAGTGTGTGCGATGTTATGCCACTGAAGGCGAAATAGTGGATATAATGAGATCTGTGTTCGGAGAATACAACGAACCTCCTATTATCTAATTTTTACAACTGGCCGGAGGTTGCCATGACAAAGCGTTATTATCTTTTCGTATTGATTTTGATCGCCGCTATTGGCGTGGTTGGGGCATGTAAAAAAACTATTCCGCCTAAACCACTATCGCCGGGCAAAGTGGAAATCAATAACGAAAGCGGGCGTACGGTGATTATCGAAAGGTATACTCATGTCCGCGGATCGGAGACTGACGAAAGAACTATAAACCGGGTACTCGTAAATGGCGCGAGCTATAACCTGGTTAACCTGATAGACGGCACCGGTTCAAACATTTTCAAAGGCGGTGACGAGGTCGAAGTGTATTACAAATCAAGGGATACGCTCCCGGAAAATCCGACTATACCCTATTTCTCCGGCAAATGGAATACAAGGATTAACGGCAACAAAGCTATGAAACTTACCAGCGGCGGAGGAGCCGTTGACCAGTAGGTGATTTATTAATATTTTGGATTGAAAAATAGATTAGATTTACGAGGAATATAAGATGGAGCAAAAATTTAGAATTCTACTGGCGAAACCGGGTCTTGACGGCCATGACAGGGGGGTAAAGGTTATCGCGGCCGCGTTGCGCGATGCGGGCTTCGAAGTAATCTACACCGGTCTGCGCCAGACCCCCGAACAGATTGTTAACGCGGCAGTCGAAGAGGATGTCGACGCAATCGGTGTTTCCATTCTTTCCGGCGCGCACATGACCCTTTTCCCGGCAATTAAAGAATTGATGGATGAAAAAGGATTAAAGGATGTCCTTCTATTTGGCGGGGGTATAATTGCGGATGTGGATGCCAAAAAACTTGCGGATATGGGATGCGGACGCATTTTCGGACCCGGGACCCCGACCCCGGATGTCGTTAAATATCTGAAGGAAGCACTTCCAGGCAAAAGGGAAAAAGAGCAGATATTTTAAGACTTGGGGTTCTTCGGGGGAATTTGATTATGTATGTAAGCGGAAATTACTTCTCCCCGCAGAAGATGGAGGGTTGTGTGTTGCCATATAATTGTCTATCGTAAATTTCCTATTCCTCCCGCTCCAGCGAATGCCTGTCTTGCAAGGCGCGGGTTAATGTTACAATATCCGCAAATTCCAAATCTCCGCCCAATGGCAATCCCCTCGCTATGCGGGTGACCTTAATTTTAAACGGTTTTAACAATTCCATCACATAAACTGCTGTGGCTTCTCCTTCGGTATTAGGATTGGTAGCGATTATCACTTCACTAATTCCATCTGGAATTCGCTGAATCAACTGTTTGATGCGCAGGTCATCCGGACCGATTCCGTCGAGTGGGGAGAGGTGGCCTCCGAGGACATGAAACATACCCTTGAACTCGTTTGTTTTTTCAAGAGCGAAAACGTCGGACGGTTGTTCAACCACGCAAATGGTTGAATTATCGCGGGATGAATCAGTGCAGATAATACATGGATCGTTTTCGGTAACATTCCCGCAGATCGAACATTCGGTTATTTTGCCTTTAAGTTCATTTATGGTATTGGCTAACTCCGTCGCTTCTATTTCGGGAAGTTTCAAAACATGAAATGCCATGCGCCGGGCGGTCTTATAGCCAATGCCCGGCATACGCGCGAATTGCTTTATTAGTTTTTCAAGCAGGGGAGAGGTAAGCATCGGTTGACCTCTCTATTTCTAAAACAAACCCGGCATCCCGGGGATATTCAAACCGCCGGTGAGTTTGGCCATCTGTTCCTGCTGAAGTTCGTTCGATTTTTCCTTCGCCTGATTTACCGCCGCGAGGATCAGGTCTTCGAGCATTTCGACATCATCGGGGTCCACCGTCTGCGGGTCAATCTTTATACTGGTTATGTCCCCTTTGCCATTGGCGGTTACTTTTACCATCCCGCCCCCGGCCGTACCTTCGACATTCGAATTTTCAAGTTCTTCCTGAAGTTCAGCCATTTTCTTCTGCATCTTCTGGACCTGCTTCATCATATCGCCCATGCCTTTTGCCATGGTGTCTCCTTTCATTTATCTTTGTATAATATCAATCATCATCGTTTTTACGCGGTTCCCAGTTGATCAATCTACTGTCCTCGAATTCCTCGAGAATGGAATCGACTATCCTGTCCCCGGTCGCGCCTACGCCCGGAGCGGTAATAGTTACCCTTTCACCGCTGTGGTTCTGTGTACCGGAAGTCTCGACGTTAAACTCGAAACGAAGCGATTTGCCGAAAACTTCCCTTGTTAGTTTTTCGATAAACTTTTGGTTTGCGGGTAAATTGATGGTTTTGGCTATACCGTTGTGTGGAACTCTTAGGATTAAAATGTTTCCTTCCAGAATGCTTGGTTCGCTTCCGTTGAGATGAGCCCACAACATTTTTTTCTTTTTATTGACGCCGCTTATAAACCTGTCCCAGTTCCGGTTAATTACATCAATATCCAATTCACCGGTCTCACTTTCATCCGCCTGGTCGTCAACTACTCTTGGAATCGCTATTACTTCATCTTTTTTTTTTAACTCAGCCGATTGAGCGGGAGGAGTTGACTTACCAAACAGGTCCGGAGATTCTCCGCTGGTACTCGGCGCCGAAAACTCCCCTGCGAGCAGTTTTTGGATATCAATCGTCTTGTCGAGATTGCCCATCTTGATCAAAGCAAGCTCTACGGCGATCACCGGGTCTACTGTTTTACGCCTTAAACCGGAAAACAGCTCCGCGACAATGTTCAACATGCGTAGTAGCTGACCTTCATCGAATCTGTCAGCAATCGCCCTGAAATCAGGCAAAAGGTCATCGGTTATCCCGGGTATAGATTCCCCTTCAGAATTCATTTTAATTACCAGCAGGTCACGCAGGTGTTTACTCAGGCTATCCACGAAATATTCCACATTGCCGCCGGATTTAAGGTAGCTATTGAAATAATTAACGGCTTCGACCGCATTGGGTTTCGCTATTGAACTGGAAATATCGGTAAGTAATTTCGAGTTTACTAAACCGAGGACTTCGGCGGCCACCTCGGCGTCAATTTTGGTAATTCCTGTCGATATGACCTGGTCAAGCAGGGAGTAGGCATCGCGAATGCTTCCGTCCGCCTTCATACAGATCGCTTCTATACCGCCTCTTTCGGTCTCAACTCCCTCCTTAGCGCAAATATTTTCTACTGTTTCAATTAACCTTTCCAGCGTTACCAAGCGGAAATCGAAACGAAGGCACCTGGACATTATAGTTGCCGGAACCTTCTGGGCTTCGGTGGTGGCCAGTATAAATATACCGTGCGCCGGAGGTTCCTCGAGAGTTTTTAAAAGGGCGTTGAAAGCTTCGTTTGTAAGTTGATGGACCTCATCAATAATATATATTTTGTATTTTGCGCCGATAGGTGTGTAACGGATAGATTCCCTGAGCTGGCGGATATCATCGATACCCCTGTTGGAGGCGGCATCGATTTCGATAACATTCGGGCTGTTCGCCGAGGTAATCTCATTGCAGGAAACGCATTGGTCGCATGGTTCACCGTCCCGGGGGTTTTCACAGTTTAACGCCTTGGAAAGTACCCTTGCTGTCGTTGTCTTTCCCGTGCCCCGTGGGCCGGCGAACAGGTAGCCGTTATGAATCCTGCCGGCGGTAACGGCGTTTTTCAGGGTTAGGGTGATATGGTCCTGCGCGACGATTTCGGAAAATGTGCGCGGGCGGTGTTTTAGCGCGATTACTTTATAAGCCATAACTGCAATTTAGTTGTGCACCCACCTTTGGCTCTCCGCAGGCAAATGCCTTACCGTAGTTAACTCAAACCGAGCTTCCCCGCAACACACCGGGGGTTCGCTTACCGCTGCTACCTTCCGGTCCTGACGGGGTTCGGCGATCTTCGGTTGTGCGGGACCCGGTTATCAACGCCACTTGCGGCAAGAACACAAGCCGCATCAAACCTCGGGTGGGAATTCAGCCCCGGTATAGCGGATTCCGGGTTACAGGGCACCGCTAACTCCCCGCCTAGCACATATTTACAAAGAAAAACCGCTTATGCGGTTTTTCGATATGGAGTTGAGGAGATTCGAACTCCCGGCCTCCTGAGTGCGATTCAGGCGCTCTCCCAGCTGAGCTACAACCCCGTTTGTTCCGTTGAACGAAACATCGTATTATATACATCATGTCGGCTGTTGGCAAGTAATTTATAACGCATCGTCCTTAAAATGCTTATTCGCGGATGGGTATGAAGTTCCAAATTCTCCGGAAATCAGGGGTAATTGGCATTTAAAAAAAACGAGCCGCGTTATGCGGCTCGCTATGCAAAGATAGGTCGAGATGAATCTACTTTATCAAACTCATTTTCTTTGTGCTAATTAGATCATTGGTTTCAAGTTTGTAGAAATACACACCAGATGAGTATTTACTGGCATCCCATTCGAACGTGTAATTCCCGGCTTCAAGATAGTCATTTACAAGCACATCGATCTTCTGACCTTTCAGGTTATAGACTGTCAGGTTCGTTTGACCCGGCGCCGCGATACCAAAGCTGATAGTGGTTACGGCGTTGAAAGGATTGGGATATGATTCATGAAGCGTAGTCTGCGTGGGCAGAATATCGTCCATGTCCGGCAGTCCTAACATGGTCTCGCCCCAGGTGCCGAATCCGCTTCTTTGCGGGCCGCCCGGATCGGCAAATGTAAATTCGAAGCAGCAGGTAGTAAGAAAGGATTCAGGGTATTGTTCAGTTGATACCCCGATTTCAATCGCCGCGTCATAGATATGGTTGGGAATATTCCAAACTTGCATGTAGTAGTAATTATGGAATGTTTCGCCCGGAGCTAAATTACTCATGCAATATACCGGTTGATCCCAATCATGGTAATAGTTGTAATCGTCGCATCCTCCAATCATAGGTTGTCTCGTGAACCAGATATTGCCAGCAGGGGGACAACCGATATTTTCTATCCACAATTCCCACATGATAAATCCGCCATGTCTTGGAACAACAGGTGTCAAACAATCGACATTACATGTGAGTTCTACGCTTGCTTCCCAGCAATCATTTTCCCACCAACAGATGTCATTTGCGATAAAGGCGGCGCCTACTATATCCATATCGGTATCACCCGGGCAATCAGCGTCAGGTAAATTCGTGGTACAGACTGAATACGCTCCGCGGAAATTGTTATCTACTGTCGTTTTTACTCCGCCTTGAGACCAGTATGCGAGTTCATGGCGATATGCTGATGTGGCAAATATTTTAACCGTCTGATCATCAGGGCAGTTCATATTATCGACGTGCAGGCAATTTGCACCAAGAAAATCGCTGGTTAGAGTCTCCTGTGTGAAACCTCCATGGCCATTATTAAACCAGCATGTTATGATACCCGCATCCTTAGCACAGGTTACAATATCGAGCGAGTTAGAAGTATCGGGGTCTATATTCGCAATTGTCGCGTAATATGCGCCGGTATAATCCGCTATCAAAAGGACCTCATTAAAACGGTTGGAACCTTCGTTGTAGAAGATACTCACTTTATTCCCATAGTATGCCGTAGCAACAATATCATTGTCGCCATCGCCGTCAATATCTCCTGCAGTAACGCAGACCGGTCCCTGGAAATCATAAGAAACCGTATACTTGACAGCAAAACCATCCGCATAGAGCCAGAAAGCGATATCATCGGCATCCTGTGCGCACGATATTAGATCTGCATAACCGTCATTATCTACATCTTTAAGACACACACTAAATGGACCGTCAAAACCACCTATAAATACATCTGGATTTTGATTTATGTTACCGTTGTTATTGATCCATATTCCGATGGTATCCCGATTATATGACGCCGCCGCCATATCAGGAAAGCCATCGTTATTAATGTCTTCGCAATAAATATCGATAACACCTTCAAAAGCGATTTCATCGATATCCCATTGATTGTAGCCTGTTAAAGTATAGATACGTATCAAACCATTCCCGGGGCCGGTAAATCCGGCGGCAACTATCTCATCCTGGCCGTCGTTATTTAAATCAGAAGCCAATACCCTACGGACCCCTACCAGGTTATTATCGATGAAATGTTTTGTCCAGCTTACGGGGTCATCATCGAAGATTGAAAACTGTGACTGATCAGCGTAAATTTGCTGGTTTAAAAATGCCAAACCTAAAACTACAAGTATTCCTATAAGTATTTGCTTACGCATTATTACTCCTACTAATTTGTTGAATTTCCTAATAAGAAAGTGATCTACCTCTATCGGAATGATGCCTTTTACAGAAACACTTCACCCTTGATAGAGAAGAAACTACGCTTCCCTGCGCCTACGCGGCGAATGCCATTTCAATCCTTTCGCCGCCCTAATTCTGGCCGATTGTTGAGCCAATAGATGTTCTTATGAGTAAATTTTTAGTCTACCTTGCCATTACCCTCCTTTGTTAAATCATTAACAGTTTACCAAGCGAACACGCCCACCCTGATATAAGAATTTGGGTAAGTATAGATTGAGATGAAGGAGTTGAATTCCAAAACATCCATGAAGCCGCCCCCCTCCATCCTTGATTTTAATCTGTAGTTGTCCTGTAACAATCAACTCTTACCTCCAGCCCCGCGATTCAGTTGGAGAATCGCAAGAAAGAGAGTGTGTATCCGCTAAAATCCATTTTCGCTATGTGTGTCGATTATAGATCCAACACTTGAAAAATGTCAAGTTAAAAACATGTTAGAATTTCATTTATTGAGGAATTTATTTCCCGTAATCCCATTCAATATGGGAGAGGCATAAGTTGACTAACACGGTGATATATTCTCCATTAAATGCTCAAAAGTTTTACATTATTGCCGATAAATATTGCAGATGGAAATGTTTCCATCGCAAAGTTTGAACATGCCTATTTGTTTATACCCTTTGGAGGTTAACTGATGAACCAGAAAAGTGTCAATGTGAAAAGATGGTTAGGTGCCCTGCTTCTGGCCGCCGCGGGGGCAATGACTATCTACATGGCGGTTTCCACCAATTCAGAGATTAGCAAACTGAACGATTCGGGTTTGGCCCAGCAGGAGAATTTCGCGGCTACCGTTGATCGTTTGAACAAAGTTACTGAACTGCTCAACAAGATACCCAACACCGAGCACAAACATATTTTGGCTACTTCAAAGGATGAGAAGGAAAGTTTCACCAAGGAACTTACATCCAACCAGAATGAATTGCTCAACCAGATTCATGAACTTGAACGTCTTCTCGATGAGGAAAACCGCGAATACCTGTATAACGCTAAAGAAGCCATTGCGTTTTTCGCGACTAACAGTATGCAGGTCCAGGAGTACAGTTATAAAGGGTATAAGAACAGGGCATGGGAGCTTTCACAGAAAGAATCTATCCCGAGCATTGACAAGGCGATGGCGAGCATAGATACACTCCGGGAAAACATTACCGAAGCGAATTTCGCCAACCAGGAGGAGTTGGAAGAACGGGCGAATGCGCTGAAGGCGGCGGCATACAATAAGCTTTATCTGGTTCTATTTTTCATAGCGGCGGCTTTTATTTTGTTCCTGGCGGCGAGTTTGAAAAGGCTTACGCAATCGTCGGCCGATTCAAAAACATCCGTACAGGAGCGCTTCCAAAAACAGCAAACGTCGGATTTCAGCCAGGTTGTTGGCGAACCAAAGAAGATGAGCGAGCAAAAATCCGAACCGGAACCTGAAAGGGCGTCAAATCAAACGGAACAGCAGGATTCAGTAAACGAGGAAATTAACGATTTTAATACAACCGAGAACCAAACAGTTTTAGACGAGGTGTCAACCGGGATGAATGAAAATTCTTTCTCAGCGAATGACGTTGAGGCCAAGATAAAGGAAAGGGAAGGGGCGAAAAACCAGATTGATGGTTTGTTGAACCAGGCCGCGGAGCTTTCGGGCAAAACGGATTCCGGCGCTTCCACTAATATTAACGACTTCGGAAAAGTTTTTGATAACTCTCTCCAGGTTACCCAGATGTTGAAATCGGTAAGCGATATGTCTACATCATCGGTCGCTGAGTCCCAGGAAATCGCTATTCGGGTCGCTAAAATAGGGGAATACGAGGTACGTAAACTGGCATCTTGCGCATTGAAAGTCGCCCGTGAAATACAGGGATTGATGCTTAATAACTATAACAAAATTATCGCCAGTATACAAGCGGCCCAAAAAGTCGGGCAGGAACTGCAGGGAACTATTGGCAATGTTAAACAGGTTTCCGAGGTTCTCGAGCAGGCTAAAGGGGCGGATAATATAATCCAATCGCTGGAAACCTATATGAAAGACAATCAAAGCGCGCCCGCCGGTATTCCCTCTATTGAAGCGCCAACTGTTAGTCAACCCACGGTCCAGCCTACCCAACAGCAACAAGCCCCGCCAGCTCAGCAACCCGCGGCTCAGCCTGAACAACAACAGAAAACTGGTCCCCAGGAAAGTTCAGGGGGTCCCCTTGATTCAATTCTTGAGTCGGATCCGCCTGCCGCAATTGAGGATTCGCAGGAGCAAACCGGGGAACAGGAGCTTCAGCAGGAAACTTCACAACAGCAAGCGGAAACTGAAAATACAGGAGAGACAGAGCCTCAAACACAGCAGACCGAAGAGCAAGGTTCCGGCGATGAAGGCGAAGATGATGATGATTTTCTGGATAGTTTGACTGAAGGCCCCAGGGAATCGCAGGATAAACCAGAAGAACAGACCGTTGAAGAACTCACCGACAGTGATATTGAGGAAGCCTTGAATACCAGTCTTGAGGATGATGATGATTCCGACGAGGATGAATCAGGTGATCCTCTTTCGGATATAGAGGAAAGTATAAACAAGCAGACTGATGAAAACCTCTTGAATCAGGAAAGCAATGCCAAAGCATCTAAAAATAAAAAAGAGGCAGAATCGGTAGCTAATTAAGATAATAATCGTTGTTAAATTCGAACGAGTCTGGCATGCTTATGTCAGGCTCGTTTTTTTTGATTATTCTTCTTCAAAAATCAATGCTGAAAAACTGTAGATAACGGCGTCATCATCTTTATAGGCATTCATTGGAAGGCCTGCCTTACGGCATGTCTGCTGTAAAAATGTCTCCCGGTCCCAGCCATAATCAGTGGCTACCTGCGGAAGCAGCAATCCCCTGTGCATACCTTTTTCAATCATCAGGCCGTCGCGGCCTACCTTTATTTCCTCGAGGTTTTCTACCTTTTCCATTGGAGTTAGAACAGATATTTCCAGGTGGATATTATCAAGTTCATCGGCTGTGAGCGGATGAAACCGCGGATCGCGCATGGCCGCGGATATCGCGCATTCATGGACAGTTTCATACAAAGGTTTAAACGCTTCGGTATAACCGATGCACCCGCGGAGCTGACCGTGCTTGGTAATAGTTACAAATGCGCCGCTTTTAGTTAACAACACCGGGTCATTAATTGTCGGCGGCAGTGGAGTCGCATTGCCGGCCACAGCGGCGCCGATCGCCTCCCTTGCGATTTTTAGCAATGTCTTCTTCTGCTGTTCATCTAATGTAAACTTCGCCTTATTCTCCTTCATAACTTCGCCCTTCTTCGGTTTTGAATCCAAATCCGTTATTGCAACCGCCAGGTAGCTTACGACGGATGATTTATCGCCAGTGGCGTATCCTGAATCGTAATAATGAAGCCTGTAAGCCCTATCCGCTCCCAGTTGCCGTGATGCCTTTAGTACGGCCGCAACCGCGCTTCCGCCGCAAAACTGGGTTTTACCGGATTTAAGTTTATTTAAAAATCCAGAATAATCGAGATTGATTATAGATTCAATCCCCGCCTCGTCCATGCTATAAGCCTTCTCCCTGCTGACATAATGGGCAAGATCAGTGCTGGCGATCAAAAGAATATTCCTGTTCCGGGATACTTCTACCAGCGCGTCGGCAAGAGCATCTATACTCTTTTCGTCCCGGTCACCGGTCAATACTGGTACTATTGGAACCCCAGGATGCGAATACTGAATAAACGGCACCTGTACTTCGACACTGTGTTCGCGTATATGAACTTCCTTACGGAATGTTATACGAGGGGAGAAATTCATCATCTCCCGGGCAATTTCGACTGCTACGGGAGTACTGCCAAGCGGTGTTATATATGCCCCTTCTTTCCATACCGATGATCCCGTAAATGGTTGGCGGTGGCTGACGCCAACGATGATGATCGCGTCGTACCCCAAACCGGAAATCAGCTTGTAACCATAGGCCGCCGTCTGACCCGAATAGATATAGCCCGCATGCGGAACGATTAAAGAGACTATCTTGCCCTCGACCTGAGGTTGATCGGGAACATTTTCCAGCAACTGGTTTATCTTCTGCTTTAGCCTGTTTTTATCGCCGGGGTAAAACCGCCCGTCAACCGCCGGGTAGCGCGTGGAGCAAAACCCGACAGAATAAATCACTGAAAGAAAAATTATGATCAGGGCCGTTAAATTCCGCATACGGTTAATATAAAAACATGCCGGTGGGAATGTCAAATCGATTATGGGGCTACTTATGCCGTTCGAATTTTAGCCTGAAAATTAATTCCTGGCTTTGCCCTGGTTCGAGGTTGAATTTCCACGTTGGCAGAACTACAGAGGATTGATAGACTTTCTCGAATCCGGCCTCAGATAGAGATACCGTGTGAATCGGGAAAAGTAAAAGATGCGTGTTTTTTTCGAAGATAAACTTGCACCTCACTCCGAGGTAGATATCCTCAATCGCTATGTTATTGACCCCGGGAAGCTCATGAACGCTTGCCAGGTTTCGCGGTTTTATTTCTGAACCTTCTAACATGTAATACCTGTCATCCGACTGACCGTCAAGCATTGCCATGTTGCACTCCGAACCGAACCATAGCGATACCGGGCGGTCATGGCCGTTGGTGATACGATATTCAGCCAGCAATTCCGGGGAAGAATCATTGACTGTTACAACTTTTTGCACAGCAACCGGGCACCATGTATCGCCGACCCACACATGACCATCTCGGGATAGAATTATGCCCGCTTCCTCTTCGCGCTTGTCGATTATAACCTCGTATGGCAGTTCAACGAAATCACCCTGCTCCGGATAGGCGCATGATGATATTGAATCTATGGTGGCATGATTGGCGAAGAAATGGTCTACTAAAAACGCGCGCTGGTACCAGTCGTATTTTAGATATTTATCAAGCCCTTTTTCTTTGCTGATGACAGCATCCGGATCCTTCGCGCTTTTGCCCTCGCTTTCCCTACGGACATTTTCGGTTATCTGCTTATGATATGTTTCTTTTCTCCGGGTCAGCGTATTACAGAAATTATAACTGATATCTTTGAAATCCAGCTCGAAAATACTTCCACCCCTGGCAGGGGAGAGGTAAGCGTTTATCGATGGCGTTTCAATCAGCACATCCGTAAAGCCGCTTTTATGAAAATCGGCCTCGTTGATGTCCAACCATTTACTATCCCCATGGTTGATTTTATCCAGCAATATATCCGCGTTTATCAGGTGTTTGTAAAGCGCGGTGCGCAGGTTATTAAGGTACAAACCTCCGAAGGTGCCGTGCCAGTAGGCATCATTGCACTGCCCCTTTAATTTTTCATCTATCGCCATGTCGAGGAGAGAGTTTTGGCTGTCATCCAGTTCTCGATTTCCTATATGTTTGATTTTTTCATCCACCCATATCATTTTCTTGTGAATTCGATTGGATTCGGGATACTTGGCCAGGAAACTCCGCCAGAAACCACCGCGAACAAATATGGAGTACCTGTCAGCTAAATCATGAGATTCCATTATCTTTTCGAACTCCTGGTATTTCTCCATGGAGTTAACCGGAAGGGACCACTCCATCATCTCCGCGTAGGACGCGGTCGGAATGTAGACATTTCCTTTCGAGGGCGCCGATTCTAATACATCAATAAACCTCGCCGGTTCGATACTATCGCTCGAATTTAAAACATCCTCAAAAAACCGGGAAAGCCATTTCCGGCGGTAGCATAAGTCGTTGGTCCCGGGCCATACCCCGAATTTTTCAGCATCGTCGGCATAAACTTGTACCGGATTGGCTGAGTTCTCGCAGTAACTGCTTAGATATTCAATCGAAACTTTGCTGTCTTTAAAAGGAATAGCATAACGCAGGAACTTGCTTATCGGAAATATCTTTATCGATTTCCCCTGTTCTTCTGTAGTGTAGTAACCATCGAGGTGATAGTCTTCGAGACCTGTATATTTAAAATGAGTATCATCGAGAACCGCGAATTCAATACCAGCATCCGATAAAGCCAGTGGTAGATGAGGTTCCCATACTCTCTCTGCGAGCCACATTCCCCTTGGATTAAACCCCGTTTTTAATTCAATAGCGGAACTTAATTTCTTTATCTGCTCTACCTTGTCGTAATCCGGAATAATAGCGAAAATTGGCTCATAATATCCACCGGAAAGCAATTCGAGCTGTTGCCGCTGAATCATGGTTTTCATCATCTCGAAATGTTCAGGTTTGTTTTTAATTATCCATTCAAGGAGGATACCCGTGTAATGAAGGCAACACTTGAAATCGGGGTATGCGAAAAGTGTTTCTAAAAAGGGATGATAACAGCGGTTGTAAGAATCCTCAAATACAAAATCGAAGTTCCCCACCGGCTGATGACAATGCACGGCGAAGATAAATTTAACAGGGGGCACTAAAAAATCTCCAGGTGGATATATTTCTTCGGGTTCTTCTTGATGTCCAGAATTAGAGAATCGAGATTGGTGATGGTATTATCCAGCTTGTCGTATACCTCTCTATCCTGCAACATGGCTCCCACGGTGTTGTCGGGAGAATTAAGTTTTTCGCTGGTAATTTTTAGATTGGAAGAAATTTCCTCAAGCTGATCGGCGAGAACCAGCGCTTTTACAGTAAGTGAATCTATATTATTTACGCTGTTTTGCAGTTTTGTCTGGTTACTGTCAACAATAGCCCGCATCGATGCTGTCGCGTAAGAGAGGTCATTGACGGCCGTTACCAATTCGCCTTCGGTTTTGTCTATAAGATTTTTGGTTCTGCGGGTTACCTGCAGTAAGTTGTCGATGATTTCAGTGATATTTATCTTCGCTTCTTCGGTTCCTACCGCGCCTTTCAAAACGCGTATCAACTCCCGTATCTCGTCGATACCGCGGCCCATCATACCCATTACTTCGGGAATACCGGTGTCATAATATCCCTTTGCCGGTTTGGATAGGTCAAGTAACGTGTCTGATTTTCCGGGTTTAACCTGGATGAAGCGTTCACCCATCAAACCGATATTCATTATAACAAATTCAGCATCTTTGCGGAGTTTGACATCCTGGGTTAGATTGAACTTCACATAAACTCCCTCTTTTTGAAGTTCTATTTGCTCTACCTCACCTTTATCAACGCCCAATACTGAAACCGGATCCCCGATATCCAGAGAACCAACTTCCGGAAATACAACCGAATATTTGTATCTTTCCACGTTAAAGCGATACTCTTTTATCCAAAGGATGCCATATCCGAGCAATATTATGGCAATAAAAATGACCAATCCAACTTGTAATTCGATGCTTTTACTGCGCATTATATGATTCGCCCAATCCTTACTTGTTTATTAATCCCAAAAAGTCTATCCTGTCGGTCAGGGGAACGTCCTGACAATAAATATCGGTTTCTCCAGCCGCCATATTAGATAAACATTCTTTCTCTTCAGTATTCAGATGTATATACGGCAGATATTCACGTCTGTTTTCTCCTGAATATAACCCGCCGAGATTCAAGGTACCGATCTTGCCTCCCTCTTCGATATAGTCGCAGGCATCCCCGATGGAAGAGAAAAGAACCAACGTAACGCCCTTTTGAGTATTCTCTCCAACGCGGATAGCGGCGTCGGCCGGCGAAAGAATTTCTCCCTCTAATTCCTCCGGAATCGCCTCAAGATATAAACGTTTTGAAGCCTCGTCTCCCGAGTACTTCTCGGATACTCCTATTATCCTGGATGCGTTTAAATATGGAAGCCACCCATGGATAATTTGGGCGTGTATAAATTTCTCATCCAATCTGAAAAACAGGTTTTTCATTAACTCCGTCTTGTTGAGTCTAATGACCCTCAATTCCTTTCTTACCGGCCAGTTTTATTTCTTGTTCAAGATCGTCTGCTTCAAACCTGCCTCTTTTCGTGAAAAAGGATAAAAGCATAGGGAGATTAACGCCGGTTATGATACGAATATTTTTATTTTTCATACCCAACAGCTTTGCCGCTTTCCAGCAACTCGAACCGAATAGATCAATGAATATAAAAACCGCCGGCCGGTCTTTATATCGCGAGTATGCTTCCTCCAATCTCGATTCAATGTCTTCCGGCCCTACTCCGCGGTTGCTAACCGTAATGAAATAAGGACACTCTCCAATCATCCCCTCGATAGCGTCACGAAGCGAATCCCCGAGGTCTCCGTGCGCGAAAATTATGGCCGGGTAAACCTCTTTATTCGGTGTCTGATTCAAGGTAGCTTAATGTCCTGTCTTTTCTTTTTAAATCTTCACTCAAACGTTTGGAAAACTCCAGCGCCGGATTATGACCGTAAACTTTTAGCATATGATTCATAGCTATAACTTCGGATATAACCGTGATATTTTTGCCGGGCGAAACCGGTATAGTTATCTGGGGAAGTTCGATGCCCAAAATTGTCGCGAACTGTTCATCTATACCCAACCGGTCATACTCGAATTCCGTATCCCATATTTCCAGCCTGACCAGGACCTCGATACGCTTCTGAAGCCTTATCGCCCTAATTCCAAACAGTTTTTCAATATCGATTATTCCTATTCCTCGAACTTCCATGTGATGGCCTGTAACCTCTATTCCCGCGCCTATGATAACCTCCGGGGCTTTACGGGTTATTAACACAACATCATCGGCAACAAGCCTGTGTCCGCGTTCAACTAAATCGAGCGCGCATTCCGATTTACCCACGCCCGACTTGCCCATGTACAACAACCCAACGCCGTATACATCCACGAGGGTGCCATGCACCGTTATTCTTGGAGCGAAGATACTATCCAGGTATGCTGAATACCGGTAAGTAAAACCTGGCGTAGACAGCCTTGTTCCCAGTACGGGTGTGTTGCTTTCTTCGGCGGTTATCAGCAATTCTTCCGGCGGAGGATTGCCCTTGGTAATAAACACTACCGGTACATTCAGGGAAAACAGGAGCCTGAGGACCTCCATTCGTCTTTTTGATTCGAGATTTAAAAGGTAAGTGAGTTCAGTTTCACCCAAAATTTGGGAGCGTTTGTGGGCAAAGCGCTCGGTGAAACCGGCAAGCGCGAGTCCCGGCCGGTGAACCTGGTTATTTTCGATCCTGTTTTTTAATCCTGAGCCCGAAGTGAAGAGCGTCAGTTCGAATAAATCCTGACGATCCTTATAGAAGTCTTCGACCGTTATACTATCTTTGGTTCTGGACTGCATTCCCTTGCCGCTTAGCTCCTATTCATTCTTCCAGTTTTCGGCGGATTTAATGGTTTGGCCGTCACGCGGTTTTTTATCGGAAACTTTAGCTTTGTGTTTTTTCAAACGGGATTCCATCTTGCTTACTGTTTTTTCCACCACGTTATACATATCAAAGTCATTGGCGTTGGTGTTCAGGACCGCCCCGTTTAATTTAAGTGAAAGCTCGGCGCTAACCCTTGATTTTTCAAGGGTCAGTACAAGGTTACCATCAAGTATATTGTTGAAATATTTATTGAGTTTCGAAAATTCTTTGTCAGCGAACCGTTTTAAATCATCTGAAAGGTCGAAATGCCGCGCGGTAATTTTTAATTGCATAATTCCACCTTTTGGCTTTTGAGTTTCGTTAAGTTCATCTATGACAAAAGGCGTATAGAGAGCCCTGCACTTCACACCTCATCAATTCTCCAAACGCCCGCTAATTAAGGTAACTAATTTTCGGTCCATCAACGCCTAAGCTAATGCTTTCTATTTTGTTTGTCAACCAAAATAGTAACCATACCAAATGGATATTATATTATATTTAAAAACAAGGGATTTCCGAAAAGCCCGCATTTCCTGTCCTTTCCATTAATCGTTGCGGGCTAATTCTTCTTCTTTATTATTACCGCCCTTTTTCGCCGATGTCCTTTTACGGAACCTTGCCGGCATTATTTTCAGCTCCTCCCGGTATTTGCTGACCGTCCTGCGAGCTATATTAATTCCATCCTTCTCCAACAATTCCTTTATCTTTTGATCCGGTAGAGGTTTGGATGGGTCTTCTTCATTGATTATCTCTTCGATTTTTGATTTGACCGTGCGCTTGGTTAATTCTTCGCCATCATCCTTGGACACACCTGAATTGAAGAAATATTTAATCTCAAAGACTCCCATGGGGGTTTGAACATATTTGTCGTTGGCAACCCGGGAAATCGTGGCCACATTCATACTCACTTCATCGGCGATTTCTTCCATTCTTAGCGGTTTTAAATGCGATTCCCCATGCATAAAGAATTCCTTCTGGTTCTCCACGATGGCATTCATCACTTTTAACATCGTTGAACGACGCTGATTTATGGAATTTATAAGCCAGCGCGCCTGGTCAAGTTTTTCTTTGATATATTTCTTGGTCTCTCCCGCGTCCTTTTTATCCTTCTTTAACATCTCCCTGTAGGCCGTACTCACCTGAAGGCGCGGAATATTTCTATCATTATTATAAATTATAAAATCATCGTCGATTCGATCAACTATCAAATCCGGAATTACCGGCGCCGCCGGTTTCGAAAAACGCCCTAATGCAGGCTTGGGAACCAGCTGGCGGATATCCTCGAATGCCTTCTCGATCCGCTCCTGGGGTACTTTCAGGTATCGGGCAAGCTGGCTGTGGCTGAGTTTATCCAGGCGGTCAAAGTAGTGTACCACAATCAGATAGGGAAGGGTGCCAATCATCTCGTTATTGTTGAGCTGGATCAATAGGGCTTCCCGAAGATTTCTCGCCCCCACTCCCGCCGGATCAAATCCCTGAATGGCGCTGAGAACTTCCCATACCTGCCTTTCGCTAACCGAAAGCGCTTCAGCGATTTCGGAGACATCCATAGTCAAAAAACCGCTTTCGTCGATATTGCCGATAATAAATTCACCAATTAAATGTTCGGTGTTTTCCAAACGGGTAAAGTTAAGCTGTTCAAGCAGGTGCTGGTATATATTCTTTTCAAAAACCGCGGTACGGCCCATGTTGTCTTCATCAGCTTTTTCGAAAGAACCGCTCCGATAATTCTGAGTGTAATCCATTTCATCTTCGAAGTATGATTCCCAATCTATCTCATCAAGCTTGGAACTTTCCGAATCTACCGGCTCATCCTTTTGCGGTTCATCGTCTTGCAAGGATTCTTCATGTTCCAGGTCCGTTTCCTCGAGTTGGGCTTTTTCCTCGAGCATGGGATTAATCGCCAGCTCATGACGTATCATCTGCTCAAGTTTTAGAATTGGCACCTGGAGCATTTTCAGCGATTGAATAAGCTGAGGAGCCAGTATTTGCTGTTGTTTTAATGCGGGTCTTTGAACTAATTTCATCTTAGCCCCCTTAAGTTGTTGCTATAAGTCCTTAAAGTAGTATCGGAATAGTAGCAGGGGGGGTAAATTCCGTTGAATTGGGATAATGAAATTGTATAATCCGTGACCATAAAAATTCCGGTTCTTTGAGTTGTCGCATCCTTGAGACTCGAGGATAAATGTAGCATATATAAAAAAAATGTCAACAAAAATACGACTCCTCATAAAACTCTAACAACGCTCTTTTGGATAATATATGCCGATTCTGCCGGGATGTTCGTTAAACATTGAATGCAATGATATACGGATTTGACAAATCAGGAACATGTATTATCTTATATTGTTACGGTTATAGGAGGAATTGTTGTGCTAATTAAATGGAAGGAATTATCATGGGACGTCCACTACTGTTAGCCCTAATAATATCTATTATCACCTTTACTGTCGCATTTGGGGAGGATCTATATATCCAGCAGGTTGATTCGATACCGCTGGGAATTACACGGGTAGAGTTGGCTGACTTGAATGATGACGGGGTAGACGAAATAGTATTCCAGGGGAATAACATTTACTATGTAGGAACGCACCGGGTTTTCATCTATGATATTGTTCAGGGCAGTCTGATATTTGAGAGCGAACCATTGGGTGGAGAACTCTATGATATTTATATTTCAGATATCAACCGGGATGGTTTTAATGACATCTTGTACTCGTATTATGAATCGTCGGTTTTAACCTCATATCTTAAAGCAATTACCGGTCCTGATTATAACAACTTTGAGGATGTCTTCATAGATACTAATACAACTTCGGCGGCGTATGATATACGGCAAGTGGGCAATTACGGCGGCAACGAGAATCCGTTGTACTTTAGATATGGGCGTCAAAAAATATATATCCTCGGAGATGACTTCGAGGTAGAATCAATTTTCCAAGCCGATTCGGGTATATTCGGTTATGATATTGTTGATTACGAAGATCAATATATGCTGACAAATTACACTTATGGACTCCATATTAGACCATTTCCATATCTAGAAATCCACAGGATTGATATGTATATATATAATGATGAATTCGAGTTGATTCATGAGCAGGAAATTTTTGGCATAAGCGGGCAGAATAATTTTGTGGTCAGTTATGGTGGATTTAAGTTACTTAATGATTCCTCAAATCAACCAATTGCAAGGATAGTCGGCTATGGATTTCATGGTCCCTATGGATCTACTTTTCTTTGGCAAGAGATGATTCCGATTGAAGGTGGAGAACCAATTTTACTGCATCATGATGTAATGGGAGGTTTTGTCCATGATATTCCTTATCGCGCTTTTTATGTGAACTATAGTGAAGAAGATGATGATAAATTTATTACATGGCGCCGTAATGAGAGTTTTGGGTCAAACTCAAGTTTTTTATTGAGGGATATACAAACCGGGGATTCGCTGGGAATTAGCGACACAATTGGAATCTGGGGTAACGCAACCTTCGGTGATTGGGACAATGAACCCGGGAAGGAATTATTCTTCATAAAGGACAATTATATCAATGTATACAAAATTAGCGACACGCCGACCGGTATCGATGAAGCAACTCCGCCAGTACCCAAATCGGTTGTATTTTCCAACTTCCCGAATCCTTTTAACTCATCAACGAATTTCGATATTAGCCTGGATCCGGAACTCATTGATAAGGATGCCCGACTATCAATTTTTAACATATACGGGGAAAAGGTGGCGACTTTGATTGATGGACGCATCTCATCCGGTTCGAAGGCCGTCCGGTGGTCACCGTCGGACTTGGCTACGGGCATTTATTTCGCGAGACTGGAAGTGGGAGACGAAGTTGTAACCCGGAAATTGGTCTACCTGAAATAGTAAGGAGCGTGCGATTTGAAAATACTTTACTGTTACCTTATCAGTCTATTTTTGGGTTTTTTCTCTGTAAGTTCCGCCACAATAATAAATATTCCGGGAGATTATCCTGAAATTCAAAGCGGTATCGACGTTTCATCGAATGGCGATACGGTGCTGGTTCAACCTGGGACCTACTACGAAAATCTTGATTATGGAGGGCGCAACATAACGCTCGGTTCGCTTTATCTTACCTCGGGGGATACTTCGTATATATCATCTACTATTCTTGACGGTTCCGGATTGGGGAGGGTGGTTATTTTCCGTAACGGAGAAGATACAACTGCTGTTCTGGCAGGTTTTACCATTACCAATGGCAGTTATAATTATGGAAGTGGAATTTATTGTGCCAATAACTCGAATCCGATTATTGAACATAACCTGATAACGGCTAATGTTTCTGATGCCGGTTGGGGCGGCGGGATATTCTGCAGTGCATCGGATCCGGTAATCAGGTATAATACCATTAAAAACAATACCGCCAATCAACAGGGCGGAGGGATATACTGCGGGAGTTCCAGCCCGGAAATCTACGGAAATACCATTGTCGATAACAATGCGGAAAATGGAGGAGGTGGGATTTACTGTGTGGATACATCAAATCCGTTAATCGATGATAACTATTTCAATGGGAACAACATAGGAACGATTTACTGCTTTAGGGGGTCAAGTCCTTATATTTCAAGCAATTTCATAGTAGGAGATAGCACGGATGTTGGATATAATATTTTTTGTTATATTGATGCGAATCCCGAAATTCGTGATAATATTATAGAAACTACTTATACCGGGGCAATCCATCTTAGATCAAATTGTAACGCATCCGTAATCAATAATACTATTAGTAAAAGGATCAATTTAGGTAGCAGAGCAAATATTTTATGCCAGAATGGTTCAAATCCTACAATAAAAAATACAATTTTATGGGGGAATTTCTTTGAAGAGATTAAATCAGAAAACAGCTATCCCGTAGTTTCTTACTGCGCTATAGCTGGTGGTTGGGAAGGAGAAGGGAACATCGACTCCAATCCTATCTTTATCGATTCGACTTTCAATATCTGTAATCAGTCGCCGTGTATCGACGCGGGAGACCCGTCAATGACCGATCCCGATGGCACACGTGCGGATATCGGGGCATTCTTCGATTTTCATCCTGAGTGTGAACTGGGTAACAGGTGGTATGTCGGAGTTCACGGCAATGATACTACAGGAAATGGAACCGAGGGTGCTCCCTTCAGAACTATTCAACATGCGGTTGACATATCCCTCCATCGTGATACCATTATAGTACTCAATGGCACATATAATGGCCCGGTTAATATTTCGGGCAAAGCGATTACATTGGCATCCAATTACATATTTTCTAACGATTATCGGGATATAACTTCAACGATACTCGATGGAGATTCGGTATCTGCTCTTTTCCATCTTTGCGGAACGGATGGTATCGGTGCAATTAAAGGATTCACCGTTACCCGCAGCATTGGTAATGGTATAAGATGCTCAAATTGTTCAATTGACATACATAATAATATTATCGATCGTAACTATGCTTATGGCATCTTTTGTTTCAATAATTCTGTAGCGGATATTAGATTCAACCATATAACCGGTAATTATGGGGATATTGGAGCGGCCCTATATTCATTGGAATCTAATTTAACCTTAACTTTCAATACTATGGAAAATAACGAAGCGCGACGGGGAGGTGCTATTTATATCGAGAATGGTACTTCGGTAATTGAAGATAATATATTTAAAAATAACATTGCTGATCAATTGGGGGGTGCAATTTGTGTACGATATGAAAACTCAATAATTAGAGGAAATCTTATCTTCGGTAATTCTGCCACGGAACAAGGCGGCGGCGTCTATTCATACAGTTCACAATGTGAATTTATGAACAACACCATAGGCTATAACACCTCCGCTTCGTCAGGCGGCGGAATGTATTTTCAAGATGACACTTCCACGGTCAAAAACACCATAATCTGGGGCAATGAGGCTCCCGAAAATAACGGTATTTTCACCAATAATGATTTTCCGGTCGTAAGTTACTCGAATGTTCAAGGCGGATGGCCCGGTCAAACGAATATAAGTACGGAACCTTTCTTTCGCGACCCCGACAATGGAGATTATCACCTTATGGCTATCTACTGCGGCGATTCTGTCGATTCACCATGTATCGATAAGGGGGACCCGGGAATAATCGATGCCATATTAAATTGTTCCTGGGGGCTTGGTAATGAAAGAAGCGATATGGGTGCGTTTGGAGGCGGCGATTCGATACCGACTTATACTCCCGAACTTGAAGAAAATTTACCGGGCGTTGTCTTACTGAATCAAAACTACCCCAATCCCTTTAACTCCCAAACTTTGATAGAATACTATGTCCCAATCGAAGGAAAGGTTGAACTCGATATTTATAATCTGCTCGGCAGAAAAGTAGTAACATTGGTTGATCAAATTCAGAAAGCGGGAAAACATCAAATCCTCTGGGAGGCATCTGGCTTTTCCAGCGGAATATATTTTTATAAGCTGAATTTTGATGAAGGTAACATCACCAGACGGATGACATTGGTTAAGTAGCCATTAATAAGATAAAATAAATTGAAAAGCCGAGGTTAAAACCCCGGCTTTTTTTAATTGTTCTTGAAGATACCGGCGGTATAAATTTAAAATGGTGTCAGACGAGAACGTCTGACACCACAATTTAATAGCTCTTCAAAGCGTCAAAACAACAGTTCGACACATTGATAAATAATTACTTCAACAGCGTCATGCGCTTGGTGAAGGTCTTGTCTCCGGCGGAAAGTTTGTAGAAATAGATTCCGCTGGAATAGTTGGAAGCGTTCCAATTGACGCTGTGATAACCTGCCTGGCGGTCGGCGTCAATAAGATTTTCCACAACCTGTCCCATCAAGTTGTAAACCGTAAGCTCGACATGACCGGCTTGCGGAAGAGCAAACTCGATAGTAGTGCTGGCGTTGAACGGGTTGGGATAACTCTGGGACAGCGAGTATTCCATCGGAAGAGCGTCGCCGCCCCCTCCACGTACTAATCCGCCGCCGAAAGCTCCGTCAACTTTCCAATCATCGATTCCGGCGTTGGCAACGTTACCGGTAACCACCGTGAACGGGAAGGTGGCATGGTCAATCGCGTTCGGATAATCGCCTACGTAGCTGTGGTAGCCATAGGAACCCGCGGGGGCGATAGTCGGTACCCACTGGGTGCCGTAAAAGTAGATTGTCTGGTCGGCGCCAATAAATGCTGGTACATTCATTAATGGACCATACATGGAATTATCCGGCAGTTCGACCATTAGCCAGGCATCGAAGTTGTAAGTCGAACCTGTGTTATTGGTCAGCATGATGGTATAGTCAAATGTTCCACCCGGGTAGACCTCTACCGGGGATTCATCCGGCATCATGGCCAAACTCAAGTCGGGCAGAGCATCCATGACATGCAAGGTGACCGGTACTTCAATATCCGGAAGCTGGCGTATATCATCCCATGAGTTAACAATCAAACGTCCGGTATAGTCGCCGGTAGTCAGATTGGAAGCATCAAGGGTAACGGTGACCGGGGTTTGTCCGCCGGCGGATACGGTACCCGAAGTCGGGTCGGCGTCCAGCCATCCGGCATTCAGCTTCACGGTCAGGTTGTCATGCAGGTAGGACGCGTTGTAAACCATCTGTAGACCGTCGTTACGGTTCGCGTTCTGAATACCGACGGTGGCGGAGTTGACATCTCCGTCGAGGTTCTGGTAATTGAAGTAAATTGCGCCGGAACGAAGCAGGACTACCTGGAAGGTATATGAACCGGTATCGTAATAATGTGGTACATCCACCCAGGATACTACCGCGGAGTCGTTATTAACATAATAGTATACTTCGCCGCCGGAATAAGGATTGAAGTCATCCCACATCGGGCCTACGAAGTTCTCGGGAGCGTCTGTACTCGGTATCGGGTAGTTATAGTACTGTGTCGAGCTGGAAGTAAAGCTAATCCAGCCGTTGGAGCATACGCGGAAACTATTGAAGTCGGTGCCGTAGAAGTTGAAATTGAACGGCAGGGCAAAAGGACCTTCATTGTCATCATCGCTCATATTCAACGGGGTACCGACGCCGGTAATATCCACCCAGCTGTAATCGGGACCGCCCGGTTCATCAGAGTCAATCCAGGTATAGCCATAGTTATCAGGGCCGCCCTGGCCGTAAATTGTAGGGGTCCCCGGGGTTTCCTGAAGATGTGGTTTCGGGCCGGTGTACTCAAAAGATGTTACCGGGCCGACATCCGGAAGCTCCGGTGAAGAGCCGTTGCTCAGGTAATCGTCGACTTCTTCGGCTATTCCAAAGTACAAAGGAAGCTCGCCATCGTTAATCAAATTAATGTCGCGGGTGACTACATCGCCAACCTCTACATCAACTTCGAGCCAGCTCGGTTGAATAGTCAACTGGGCGCCGGTAGAGGCGAGGTCATTACCGTCGTTAAAGTAGAAAGTGTAGTTGCCGCTGTAAGTTGTGGTGAAGGTTATGGGCATACCGCCAACTCCACCCTGGCCGTAGGAAGCCATATCGGAGTGCATAACCTTAATTATATATTGTCCTGTTATTCCGCCGGGTATGTAAACAGTACCGTACCAGATCTCATCCTGGCCGTTGTAACCGGGCATGAGGTCAAATTCAAGACCGCTGTTTACTTCGTGGGCGGTAATCGTCCAGTTATTCTCACTACCGGAGGGATTGACCGGCAGGGTCGGAACCGTCGGCGGAGTTCCGGGATCGGTTACATCAAAGCTTGAACCGAACTGGAGGAATGAGGCATGTTCATTATAGTTTTCCGAGTAAACACCCCATTCGTATGTGTTGTTAAGATCGGTAGCTAAAAGTACCGAACCGGTGTAAACACCGTCATTGGCGGTTTGGTCGGGAGCGACGCCATCATCGTGTATGGCGATGAAATCGCCCGTCCAACTGGCATTATAGAAACCATCATCGTCCCAGCTACCGCGTACATAGAAAGTGCGGTATTCAATGTCTCCGGGATTGCCGAAGGAAGCGCTGAGAATTACCTCAACTTTGGGTTCGAGAACGAAATTCTGGGTTACCGTATCGTTTTCCGCTACGCTGACTGAAGCGAAATCGGGGAGGTAATCAGAAGTATATTCGGCCCGCAATTCCCAAACGCTGTCGGCCGGAACGTAGAGGGTATAGTAGCCCTGCTGATTGCATGTGGCTACGATTTCCGGTTCGCGGTTGGTTACGGTTACCGTGCCCGGAAGGCCATCACCACTAACCTGGTCGGTTACCTGCCCGGCAATTACGCCGTATCCATCAAGGTAGCTTAAAGCGAGTAGAACAGCCTGATAAGCATCGATCATACCCCATCCATAGCTGTTATCTTCACCGGTGGGACCAAGGTCATAGGCGGTGTCGTAAATAATCTGCTTGACCATTTCCACGCTGAGGTTGGGGTTGGCCGCGCGTATCAAGGCAACTACACCGTTTACGTGGGGAGAAGCCATAGAG
>WJIJ01000043.1 GCA_014730345.1 Candidatus Zixiibacteriota bacterium
ATATGCCTGGAGTTAATCCTTATACCGGCTTTTTTTGTTTTTTTGACCGTAACCTGCCGGAATACGGGTTTGTTTATAACGGTTATATTATTAGGAACATTGGGATTGACCGGCGCTACAACTATAATCGCGGCTATTATATCCAAAGCCTCGATGAAAGGCGCGCTTTTCGCGGTTCTCTCATTTCCGGTTTTACTGCCGGTTCTAATTTCGGCAATCGGCGGTACGGAAACAGCGTTCGAGGGCGGTTCTTTCGCCGACGCGATGGGTAACCTGAAGATGTTAATAGCCTATCCGGTAATAATGATAACAGTTTCGATTTTTCTTTTCGAATACATCTGGAATGATTAAATTGACGCTATGAATATAGTTTTGCAAATAATACTGCTTGTATTGATGTCCGGTGTGATAATTGCCGTCTGGCTTACGCCCCCTCCGCAGAGTATGCTTGGGGAGGTTTCGCGGATATTCTTCTTCCATGTTCCATCAGCGTGGGTGGCGGTTTTGGCTTTCGCGGTCTCGATGCTGAATTCAGTGGGATATTTACGCACTCACAAGGTTAAATATGATATAAGGGCGGCAACCTCGGCGGAGCTTGGATTGATGTTCACCATCGTAGCCACGATTTCCGGGGCTGTGTTCGCCCACAAGGCCTGGGGAATTTTCTGGAATTGGGACCCCCGGGAGACATCGATATTTTTCCTGCTGTTGATATACGGCGCTTATCTGGCGTTGCGCTCGGCGGTGGATTCGGAGGAACGGCGGGCGAGGTTATCGGCGGTTTATTCGATATTCGCCTTTATTACCGTGCCATTTTTGGTCTTTGTTATCCCGAGAATATATCAATCGCTTCATCCCGGAGATACCATTATAGATTCGTCCGGGAGTATACAAATGCCTCCCCCAATCCTGGCGGTATTTTTGACATCGATGTTATGTTTTACTTTACTTTATTTCTGGTTATATAATCTGCAATCACGAATATTAGAACAAAAAAGAAATATAGAGGTTTTGTAAGGTGGATGGAAACTATATCGCAATGATAGTCGTTCTGGTTATCTGGTTTGGTATATTTATATATATCAACCGTCTTGACAGAAAGGTAAGGAGATTGGAAAGGAAAGGACAGTAAAGAGTTATTCAGCAAATGAACAAAAAAGTCAAATATATCATAGCAGTAGCAGTAATCGTAGTTTTCGGTTTTATCGCTTTTTCATCATTAAGCGACCAGGTTACCCCTTATGTTACCTTCGCGCAGGCTAAGGAATCGGGTAAAAGGGTTCAGATAATTGGTATGCTTATTGATGGTGAATCGAAAACTGATAAGCAATCCGGTGCATTGCATTTCTCCCTTCGGGAAGAGGAAACTCTGGATACATTATCGGTTATCTACACCGGTGGTCCGAAACCGGGCAATTTTGAACAGGCTGATAAGGTTGTGGCTATTGGCCAATATAAGGATGGGATTTTCCATTCGGAGAGGTTGCTGGTTAAGTGTCCCTCAAAATACGAAGGAGAAGAATACGAGAAGATGGATCATGAGGAAGTTCTATGACAGGCAATATCTTTCTCGGAATATCCTTCGCGGCGGTAATTTTAACAATTATATTATATCTTAGAAATTTAAATTCTGAGAAGAGTAATTTACAGGCACACCTTTTTTATTATTTATTCGTCCTCAGCGCCACAATCGCTTTCGTAGTACTCTTTTACCTCTTCCTGAATAACCGTTTCGACTACAGCTACGTTTATTCATACAGCAGTTCTGACCTTCCTCTACATTTTAAAATTTCCGCCCTCTGGGCCGGGCAGGAAGGCACTTTCCTGTTATGGCTTTTGATCTCGGCATGGTTAGGGTTATGGGTTATGCGCAAAGCTGGAAAAGACGAGTCGATTGTCATGATTATATTCATCTTGGCGCAAATCTTTCTGTACCCTTTGATGTTCGTTAAAAGCCCTTTCGCCCAATTTCAAATTACGCCGGTTGAAGGAGGCGGGCTTAATCCATTGCTCCAGAATATCTGGATGGTTATCCATCCCCCTGTTGTTTTCGTGGGTTATGCCGCTCTATCAATACCTTTCGCGTTCTCGATAAGCGCCTTGATTAGAAATGACTATGAAAACTGGGTCTCCAGAACATTGCCCTGGGTGGCGATATCGGTAGCTACGCTTGGAGCGGGGATATTCCTTGGCGGCTATTGGGCTTATGAAACCCTCGGCTGGGGAGGTTACTGGGCATGGGACCCGGTGGAAAACTCCTCACTGGTGCCATGGCTTTTCGCTACCGCCCTGCTTCATGGAATGCTGGTGGAGAAATCGCGGGGAGCATTGAGTAAAACCAACCTGTTTTTGTCATCGACATCTTATATCGCCGTGGTCTACGCCACCTTCCTGACCCGTTCGGGAATACTGTCAGATTTTTCGGTGCACAGCTTTATTGACCTCGGGCTTAATAACTACCTTGTAGCTACCCTGGCGGCGCTGGTTCTATTTTCATGGGGTTTGCTCATATTCCGGGCGAAGAATATCGAATCACAGCCAACATCGAATGAATATTTCTCCCGAGATTTTATTATTTATCTTACCCTGCTGTTTTTGGCTTTATCGGGGGCGATTGTACTATTTGGTACATCAGCGCCTATAATAACGGGATTGATGGGAAAAGCGGCGTCGATGAAAATCTCATATTATGTAGATACCCACCTTCCCCTGGCAATATTAATGTGTTTAGCCATGAGCGCCGCTCCGTTCACATCATGGAAAAATCAGGGAAAATCGAGCTTGTTGACCAAAAGCATACTGGTAATCATCGGAGGTGCTGTCGCGGTTTTAATTTCTGCAATTCAAGGCATCGATTTCAGCCACCTTATCCTGGCTCTTTTCGCGGTTACTGCTTTTACAGCCAACTCGATTCTTTTAGTTGACAGGATAAAGCAGAATCCCAAAAGTACGGGCGGGATGATTGCCCATGCCGGGTTTGGCATTATGCTTGTAGGGGTAATCGGTTCTTCCGGTTACTCAGTCTCGCAACATACGTTTGCTACGCGTTATGAACAGGGCAATGCGTTCGACAGAAGCTTTCAGCTTGCCGACGTTCAACAAATTACCAAAGATAAAAAGAGAATTGATTTACATATAGATACCGGGGAGCAAAATTACACCGCCAAGATGTATTTCACTGACTCCAGAAGCGGTGAAGTACGAACTCCATTTATCAAGAAGTTCATGCTCTATGATTTATACTTATCCCCCGGTGAGCTTGAACCCGCCCAGGATAAACCAACTGTTACATTGAGTAAAGGCGAAACCGCGATTGTTGGCAAATACCGGGTTATTTTCCAGAAATTCGTATCATCGATGGATGAAGATCAATCCCACAGCGGTTCAATAACGGCATTAGTCAATTTGGTTAAGGATGGAGATACGCTGACAGTCAAACCGTCATTAGAACTCGGTATGGGCAGTTTCGAGCCGGTACCCGCGAAGACTGAGTTCGGCGGTACGGTTTCAATTGAAAAAGTATTTCCTGACCAGGGGCGGGTTACATTATCTTTCGGAGGTTTCAGCGGCAACGAGCAGGAACCATCGGAAACATTATTTTTCCAGGTGTCCAAAAAACCCTTGATAAACCTGGTCTGGTTGGGTTCTATAATGATGATACTCGGAAGTTTGGTATCGTTCTGGCGAAGGTACAAAATTAAGGTATAACAAATTGTGGATGGAATGGATTCTCCCCTTTACATCGGTCTCGACATTGGATCGGTATCGGTAAATGCCGTAGTCCTTGACAAGAATAATAAATTTCTTTATGACCGCTATATAAGAATCCACGGGCGGCCATTAAAGGTCGTTGCCGATGTGCTTGAGGAAATCCAGTGCAAATTCCCGGCGCAATTGGTAAACACCATGGCTTTAACAGGAAGCGGGGCGGAACTTGTAAAACGGGTTTTCGGCGGCCGCAAGGTCAACGAAGTCATAGCCCAGGCCCAGGGTACATTGTATTATCATCCCGAAGTGCGCGCGGTTATCGAGATGGGGGGAGAGGACAGCAAACTTATTATACTGAGTAATGGCGGATTATCGGATTTTTCCATGAACTCCCTTTGCGCGGCCGGTACCGGTTCGTTCCTTGACCAGCAGGCGGCGCGGCTCCGGATAAGTATCGAGGGTGAGTTCGGGGAAATGGCGCTGAAATCCACCGACCCTCCGAGGATAGCGGGAAGATGCTCGGTATTCGCCAAATCGGATATGATACATCTCCAGCAGATAGCTACCCCCGATTATGACATAGTCGCCGGGCTGTGTTTTGCCATGGCCCGCAATTTCAAAGGCACAATAGCACGCGGGCGCATTCTGGAGAAACCGGTAAGTTTCCAGGGGGGCGTTGCCGCTAATTTGGGCATGGTAAGGGCAATTCGGGAAATTTTCGAACTCGGCGAAAACGAACTGGTTATTCCTGAACGGCACACATCCCTTGGGGCCGCCGGCGCTGTGCTCACATTGAAGTTTGCCGGAGAGGACGGATTCGTTTTCCCCAATCTCGACAATATTATGATAAAACCTCCGGAACCGGAGAATGATGAGAAAAATCCCCGCTTGGAGTACCGTCACCCGAACAAGAAATATTACAGCATAACGAAATCTGGCAACGGTTCTGTTCGAACTAAAACCGGGTACCTTGGCGTGGATGTCGGTTCACTATCAACTAACCTGGTAGTTATCGACGGCGACAATAATGTCCTGGCCAGGGAATACCTGATGACCGAGGGGCGTCCCCTCGATGCCGTATGCCGGGGAATCAAATTGATCTCCGAATCACTCGGCGAGAAATTCGACATAAAAGCGGCGGGAACCACCGGTTCCGGGCGTTATCTTACCGGTGATTTTTTGGGCGCCGATGTTGTCAAAAACGAGATTACATGCCAGGCGACAGCGGCGATAGCGCTGGACCCGGAAGTTGATACCATTTTCGAAATCGGAGGTCAGGACAGTAAATATGTAAGCATTGATAACGGCGTGGTCGTGGATTTCGAAATGAACAAGGCTTGCGCCGCGGGGACTGGTTCATTTTTGCAGGAGCAGGCGGAGAAGCTCAATATAAATATCAACGAGGAATTCGCCGACCTCGCCTTGAAGGCGGATTGCCCTGTAGGATGCGGTGAACGTTGCACTGTTTTCATGGAATCGGACCTTGTTGGACACCAGCAGGCGGGAGCGGACACTGACGATCTGGTCGCGGGATTGGCATATTCGATAGTATATAACTACCTGAATAAAGTTGTCGCCGACCGGCGCATAGGAAACCGGATATTTTTTCAGGGCGGAGTCGCCTGGAACAGGGGCGTGGTAGCCGCGTTTGAAAACGCGCTGGGCAAAGAGATAATCGTTCCGCCCCACCATGATGTTACCGGGGCAATTGGAGCCGCGATCATCGCGCGGGATAGAATTGCAGGGAAAGAGACCGGATTCAAGGGATTCGGTATCCATAAGAAAAAATACACATTGACCAGTTTTACCTGCGATGACTGCCCTAATTCATGCCATATACACAAAGTTGAACGGGAAGGCGACGAACCTCTTTACTATGGAAGCCGTTGCGAAAAATACGAATCCGGAGGAAAGCCGGAAACGACGGAAATTGACACGGTCGCCATGCGCAACCGGATACTGTTTAAGGCCGCCGGTAAACTCACGGGAAAAGGTAAAAAGATACTCTTCCCTATGGCGCTTTCTTCATGGGAACTTTACCCTTTATGGTCAAAGTTCTTCACCGAACTCGGTCACCGGGTAACGCTTTCGGGTAAAACCAGCCGGAGCGTGATTCACCGGGGATGCGATATTGTGGCTTCGGAGACGTGTTTCCCGGTAAAGATAGCTCATGGGCATATCTCCGGAATAGATACCGACAGGACTGACTATATTTTTGTGCCGGCTATGATAAGTATGCCCAGGAAAAGTGAAGATGAGCAGTACCGGCGCTTCTTCTGCCCCTACGTTCAATCCCTCCCCTATGTTTTCAAAGCGGCGGTCAGCGGAATCGATGATAAGATTCAGGAAAAAATAATAAGCGCGGATATCGAACTGGACATCGGAACTAAAATTGTAAGCAAAAGGTTGGCTGAAATCGGGAAGAAGCTCGGTAACAGCAGACGCGAGGTCCGCAAAGCGCTTGAGTCCGCTTTGGAATGCTATGATAGATACCGCGAAGAACTCCGCATAAAAGGTGAAGAATTCTTAAAGAATCTGCCTGAAGGCAGGAAGGCGCTGGCATTAATCGGCAGGCCATATAATGTCTGCGATTATGGCGCCAACATGGAGCTTCCTGATAAAATACGCCAGTTGGGCGTGCCGTTTTTGCCCATGGATTTTCTCCCGCTGGACGAAGGCGACACTGGACTGGACAGCACCATGTACTGGAACTACGGCCGGAAGATACTGGCGGCGGCTGAATATATTAAAGAACATCCCCAATTATACGCTGTATACCTGACTAATTTCGGTTGCGGTCCGGATTCATTCATCAGTCACCGTTTCAGGGAGATAATGGACGGCAAACCATACCTGCAACTGGAAATCGACGAGCATTCAGCGGACGCGGGATTCATCACCCGCATCGAGGCTTTTCTCGACCACCTGAAAGGTTCAACGGAAAAAAGAATTGCCGAACGTATACCTGAGGTTACCCAAACAGCCGAGTATTCGGATATAAAAGTATATATTCCCTATATGTGCGATCATGCCTTTACATTCGCCTCGGCGTTCAAATACTGCGGAATTGATTCGGAGGTTATGCCTGAATCTTCAAAAAATTCCTATGAACTTGGCCGTAAATATACATCGGGTCGCGAATGTTTTCCGGCAATACTAACCACCGGCGATTTGGTGAGTTTGACAAAGGAGAAGGGTTTTGTCAGCGGGAAAAGCGCGTTTTTCATGCCCACCGCCGGCGGACCGTGCCGCTTTGGTCAATATCACCTGCTTCACCGGAAGGTCCTCAATGAACTGGGACTCGAAGATATGCATATATATTCCCCCACATCAAATGATTCCTACTCGAGGTTCATTAAGGCAAAGGGAGAGTTCAGAAAAATCGGTTATACCGGGTTTGTTGCCGTAGATCATTTGCAGAAGATGCTCCATCACTGCAGACCATACGAGCGAGAAAAAGGGTTATGCGACAGATTATATAAAAATGCTCTTAATGAATTATGCAAGGCGATAGAAACCGGGGATGATCCACTAACGGTCATCGATGAAGCCGCTGAAAAGTTTGCCTCAGCTCGAAATAATGGCGTTAAAAAGCCGCTGGTGGGAGTCGTGGGTGAGATTTATATCCGCAACAACCGCTTCGCCAACAGCAATCTCATAAGGAAACTCGAGGACCTCGGCTGTGAAGTATATCTCGAATCGATGGCAGAATGGATACTTTTCGTAACTCACATGTACAACCGGTCCAGCAAAGACAGTTGGGATATAAAGGGAATTATCAAGAGTATGTTAACTCAAAAATATCAGTATTCCATCGAGCATCGCTATGAAAAAGCGCTAAAGAGGTTCCCGGATATGATCCCGGAAACACCGGTTGAAGAGATAGTAAACAAAGCCCTAAAATACCTGCGGATAAGCGTGGGTGGAGAATCGATACTATCCATTGGTAAAGGCATAGACTTGATTGATTTGGGGGCTTCGGGGATAGTTAACGCCATGCCGTTTACATGTATGCCAGGCAATGTTATCACCGCCATATCAAAGAGAATCAAGGAGGATTACCCAAGCCTGCCATGGCTTAACGTTTCCTATGAAGGTCAGGACGAATCGGCGGAATCAATCCGCCTGGAGGCTTTTGCCCACCAGGTTAAGGAAATCCATCAGAAAAAAACAAAATCCTGAACATTATTGCCCGGTTCACTTCTCCCCTTTCTATTTAATACCGGAACAAATTGACATCCAAATACTAATAGAATATGTTATTGTAATTGGGAGTATTGGTTTATGGAGAAAAAGGCTAAATATTTCGAGCTCAGGGATGATGGACGTGTAAAATGCAGCCTGTGCCCGGTCGGTTGCGCGCTAAAAGACGGCAAGGAAGGCGTATGTCTGGGCAGATATAATAAAGGCGGTGAGATGGTTGTTACCAATTATGGCGAAGCTGTTTCGCTGTCAATCGATCCCATCGAGAAAAAGCCGTTGTATCATTTCTATCCGGGAAGCGTCATTTTGTCAACCGGTCCGTACGGGTGCAACCTGAGTTGTTCCAATTGCCAGAATTGGCATATATCCCAGAACAAGGTTTCGTCTCAATATGTACCGCCGGAGAAGATGGCGGAGATTGCGCTTAGCGAAGGTTCCATAGGGATTGCATACACATATACTGAACCATTTATCTGGTTCGAATACCTGCTGGATACTATGCCATTGGTTCGCGAAAAAGGCGGAAAAAACGTAATGGTGACCAATGGTTATGTAATGCCTGAACCCCTGGAGGAACTCATACCGTTAATTGACGCGATGAATATCGATTTGAAATCAATGGATGAAGATTTTTATAAAAAAGTATGTAAAGGCAAGCTGGAAAATGTACTGCATACCATAAAAAGGTGTCATGAGGCGGGGATTGCTCTTGAGTTAACCAACCTGTTGATAACCGGACTGAACGATTCCGCGGAGCAAATTGGCGAACTCGTTGACTGGGTTGCCTCGGTCTCGCCGGAAATTCCGCTTCACTTCTCACGCTATTATCCAACCTATAAGATGAACAATCCGGCGACAAAACCGGAGGTCCTTCGTAAAGCTTATGAAATCGCCGGAAAAAAGCTGACCTACGTGTATCTCGGCAATATTCACATACCGGGAACATCGAATACGTATTGCCCGGAGTGTGAATCGCTGTTGATTGAGCGGGACGGTTTTTACGCGGCAACCGAGAAGCTTGAGGACGGTAAATGCGCCAACTGCGGCAGAAAGCTGAATATTGTAAATAATTGAAAATATACTCCCGAATAATCTTGAAGCCGGGGGTATTATGTGCTATAATCGGGGCTATGAGCGCGGAAGATAAAAAAATCAAAGTGATAACATCCAATCGCAAGGCGCGGCATCTGTATCAAATTACAGACACATTCGAAGCCGGGCTGGTGTTGCAGGGTACGGAAGTCAAGTCGCTGAGGGACGGCAAAGCGAACCTGTCGGACAGCTATGCTACAATTCGTGATGGCGAAGTATTCCTTATAGGTATGCACATATCGCCGTATGAACAGGCTAACCGGGAAAATCATGAGCCGACACGGGAGCGTAAATTGCTTTTGAGCAAGCGCCAGATATACAAACTCACCTCCAAAATCCAGGAGCGGGGTTTCACTTTAGTCCCGCTGAAACTATACTTCAAGGGGCCTTATGCTAAGATTGAGCTGGGATTAGCCAAGGGTAAGAAATTATACGACCGGAGAGAAGATATTAAAAAGCGCGAAGCCGACCGCGAATCGAGAAGGGCGAAAAAAATATCCAGGGAATTTTGATGAAAAGGAAAAAGATAACTATAACAGCATTGATTGTACTCACATTGATGTGGGCTTCCCTTTGCCTGGGCAGTATCGAGGGGCAAAATATTTTCAACCGGGAGAAGGTCTGGATATCCACCGAAAAAATAGATAAGATCCAGTATATCTCCCTTGCCGATTTCGCCCCGCTTGTTAATTCAAATTTATCCTGGGATCCGATGAATGTTACCGCGACTCTCGATACCGGCACCCGCCTGATCAAAATCCAGTTGTTCTCATCCTACGTGATGATTGACAATGAACCTTACAATATAATCTACCGCGCGTTTTTCAAAGATGGGACATTGTATGTCCCCCTCGACACTTTTCTGAAAGTATGCAATCAGGCATTAACAGGTGAATTGATCTACTACGCTGACCGGGGACGTATAGATTTCGCGCCCCGTTTGTTCAATGTGCTCGACCTCGACCTTGAAGAACGCGCCAACGGGCACCTGCTGACCATCTTCACAGCCGAAAAAATGGATTATGAGTATATCCTCACCAACGAGGGTTGGTTAAATGTTACGCTTCACGGTGCGACGATCGACACAATGTTGATGCGTCAGTATGAATTGAAGCCGGCGGTGCGCACCGTGCGCGCGTACCAATTCGAGAATTCAGCGCAGTTATCGTTTCTGCTTAAAGATAAAAACGCGGGTTTTACAATAACCTACCAGGATAATCCATCGAGAGTCGTTATTTCCATCAATACCGACGCCCAGGGCGGGGTTATGGGTATTCCCAGCTGGCGGAAAAATGATATTAAGCTGGTGGTGGTCGATCCGGGTCATGGCGGCGAAGACCCGGGCGCGGTAGGCAGAGTTCATGGAACCAAAGAAAAGGATATTGTGCTGGATATCTCCAAACGGCTGGCGAGGATTCTGGAAGAGGAAGGTTTCGAGGTCAAGATGACCCGCGACCGCGATGTTTTCATCCCCCTCGGCGACCGTACAAAATACGCTAACAAGGTAGGGGCGGACCTGTTCGTAAGCATCCATGCCAACGCGTCGCCCAAAACTCATCCACGGGGGAATGAGACCTTTTTCCTGGCCCGGGCGAAAAACGATGAAGCACGCGCGGCGGCCGCGCTGGAAAATTCGGCGCTCAGATTTGAGAAAAAAGCCGATCCCCTGCTCCAGAACCTCGATGACCTCGATTTTATACTGATGGATATCGTCCAGAACGAATACCTTAAAGAGTCCCAGGATTTAGCGGACATGATCCAAACACGCTTTGGCCGGGAGATAGACATCCCCAACCGGGGTGTTGACCAGGCAGGATTCTACGTGCTCAACCGGGCGTATATGCCCTCGGTGCTGGTAGAAACGGCGTTCATATCCAATGAAGTCGAGGAGGATCTCCTGCGCAATAAGAATTTCAGGGAGAAGGTCGCCAGGGCAATTGCCTCGGGGATTGTAGATTTTAAACGAAAGTATAAATTAAGCCAGAAGTAGCGATGAAAGATATTTCCACCAGGCCGATAGGGATTTTCGATTCGGGTATCGGGGGGCTGACCGTGGTTGGCGAGATGATGAAGCATCTGCCCAACGAGGATATAGTTTACTTCGGGGACATCGGACGTTTCCCCTATGGCGTGCGTTCGCCCGAGGTTATAAAACGTTTCTCCCGGCAGAATACGCGTTTTTTATTGATGAAGCGGGTAAAATATATCGTGGTCGCCTGCAACACGGCATCGGCGCAGGCGTTGAATTCCATCAAGCGCAATTTCGATGTTCC
>WJIJ01000199.1 GCA_014730345.1 Candidatus Zixiibacteriota bacterium
ATTATTGTAAATAACTGGGCGATTACGTTCTGTTCCAGTAACTCAAAACTTTAAAATAATAAAAGAGGAGGCTGAAATGGCTGATGTATTCACGGGCAGTGAGGGCGAGCGGATAACTTCCGAAGAAGCGAAAAAGATGAGGGATGATTATGAAGAGACAATGCCGGAAGGGGAAGTACTGGGGCTTTTCTATGGCAGGAACCTGCTAAACAGCATTCTCGAACAGGAAGGTTGTATGGGAATACGGTTCTACCTGGGCAGGAATGATGAGGGGAAGTTGGAACTTGTTCTGGTTGGCGCTGACCGGGAAGGGAAGGATTTGGACGGCGAAAACCAGATCCTGGGCAATCGCTCTTATCCGTGCCCCCCGATTTGCGCTTAGAAGTCATTTAGAGATATTCTGTTAGCTCTTACAGAATTGTTTAAGGGTGGAAATATTTGCATTTCCGCCTTTTTACATTTATATTCCGCTTCACGAATTTAATCCTAATCGTTCCAAGCTTTTAACGTATCAGATCGTTGTAAATGGACTTATGTAATATTCCCAGGTTAAGTATAGCATCGCATATAACTGAAATAATCGTCTTTGCAATAGCTATTATCTTTTTTCGCCGGTTTCAGATGGCGATGAAAATACTTACCCTGTACCTTTTGGTAGTTATATCGACCGATTTCATCTCGCTGTTCTGCCCCACCTATGCCGGGACCAACTTTTGGATTTATCATTTGTTTACTTTATTTGAATATATTTTTCTAACAGCCGCGTTCATCCTTATGCAAAAGGGAACAACAGCTAAATTGATATTCAAAATAAGTATAGCTGTCTTCACAACCATTTGGATAGCCGCTAAGTTGATGTTTGAAAATCCAGGGCAATTCGATTCTATTACCTTGACTTTGGCAAGTGTTTTCCTGGTCGGAATATCGGCTTTTACTCTTATTGATATCTCAAGGAGGGGAACGGGAAGTTTAATCAAATTGCCGTTGTTCTGGTACTCGGTGGCCGTACTCATATATTTTTCGGGTAATATAGTCGTATTCGCCATATCACGGGCAGGCTTTTTATGGCAGGTTCATGCCGTTATAAATATATTATTCCTTATTATACTTGGAGTTAGCTTCATATGCCACCGTTTCAGGTCGACTACTTATGGGCCGTAATAGCCGGTTCCGTAATTCTCATCATTTTGGCTGTAGCCCTCATATCGATTGCCGCTATACATCATTATAGAATCCGAGATGCCGAGCAAAAGTTTAAGCTATTATTTAATAAGCTTTTTGACGCTATCATTTTAATAAACAGGGGATGTTTTATCATTGATGTGAATGACTCCGCGTGCAATATGTTTGGATATACCTATCAGGAGTTTACAGACCTGCGCCTCGGGGATTTGCTTGTCGACGGCGGGATTGAGAAGTTTCAGCCGATATTGGACCGGATCAGGCGGGAAGGCGCCGGGTATTTGAAGGAAACTGTGCTTAAGGATAAAAACGGCAAGACATTCAGCGTGGAAAGCGGATGGTCCTGTCTCGAGCTTGGGGGGGAGGTTCACATGGTGATAAGTATCAGGGATATAACAGAGAGAAAACAAGCGGAAAACACTATAAAAGCCAAGTCCGCTGAACTGCAAAAGAATCACGAAGAACTGCAAAGAAAAAATATCGCCCTCGAGGAAGTGTTAGAGCATATCGAAGCTGATAAAGAAAAGCTTAAAAAGCAAATAGCTACTAATATTGATAGGGTACTGATTCCGGCAGTAAATAAAATTAGTAAACAGGATGGATTAGCCGATCCAGATTATCTTAATCTTGTAAAAAAGGGACTTCAAGAGCTATCCAATTCAACCGGGGGGATTTTGCACTCCTATTCTAAATTAACTCCGAGAGAAGTCGAAATATGCAGTCTGATCAAAGTCGGAAATTCTTCTCAGGAGATAGCCGACAAGTTGAATATTTCGCTGGATACCGTCCATAACCACCGTAAATCAATTCGCAAGAAGCTTGGAATTACGGGCAAAGATGACAATTTAGTGTCATATCTCAACCGACTTTAATGGTCATATTACCATGACCAATTATTGACGGTATTAGACCCGTTGACAAATCCTTAAATCATATTAAATTAGCATCAAAACTTTTTACTATTTTGGTTAAAGGTGAGAGATAACATTATTGGGCAGAAGGTGAGTTTCAGTAAAGCAAATAGTCAGTAGGCGAAGCTTATAGGTAGATTTGGAGTGAGGAGGTAGATAATACCACGGGGAGAGTGTTAATCGCTCTCCCCGACTCTTTTCAGGGAATTAATTCGGTTTCTGTAAAAATATGATAATCCGGCTAATTTCGATCGAAGTCCCAAACAATCATTTAGATATAATGATAGTTATTACTGATACAGCCCTTCGATGTATTTCCGGATTCCTTCGATAAGGTTTCCCAGCTGATTAGATACTTTTTCACTTAGGGACTCGCCGAGTCCGAATTCTTTTCCGGTCAGCGAGAAGACTATCGCGTGCGGATTTGTGTTATATAACTTTTTAGTTAGATTTATTATATAGGCAGGGGATATTGAGTGTTCGAGGCGGGGGATGATATCCGGCCGGGCGGAGATCTCGTTCATGGCTATTTCTCCCGGCTCGCCTTCGACCGAGCAGTCGATAAATACCACTTCTGTAAAATTTTTAATCTTATCAGCCAGCTCGGGGGTTAACTGCGTAGCGGCAACTACTTCAATGCCGTCTTGTTCAGCGAAAATCTCCATCAAACGTTCAGCCGCGGCAATGCCAAGGCCGTCATCCCGGCGCAGGGAATTACCGTAACCGATTATCAGGGTTTTCGGCATGGAAATTAACCGCGTTTTAATTCATCGAGGAGTTCGCCGTCCGGCGAGAACAACTGGACGCGCATAGCCATCTGGCCGACGGCATGGGTAGAACAGCTCAAACATGGGTCGAAGGCGCGTATTATAGCCTCGACCCGGTTAAGCATTCCTTCCTGCAGGTTGTCGCTGTGGACGAAATTTTTGGCTACCTGGGTAATAGCCCGGTTCATAGTTAGGTTGTTATGCCCGGTGGCGATAATAAGGTTAACCCATTTTATAAGGCCGTTTTCATCGATACGGTAATGGTGTATAAGCGTTCCCCGGGGGGCTTCGGTTACACCGATGCCGTCGAAACTGTTAGGTTCGGCATGAGCGCGGACGTGTTTGGAAAGGATGTCGGAGTCCAACAGCAATTGCTCCATACGCTCGGCGGAGAAGATTATTTCAATTAACCTTGCCCAGTGATAATAAAACGAGCTTAAAACCGGGCCTTTGCTTATTTCCCGGAATTCTTTCAGCTCTTTATCAGCGACTTCCGTTCCGCAATCGTCGATAATATTCAGGCGCGCCAGCGGCCCCACACGATACATACCCTGCGGGTAGCCCATATCCTTGTAGTAAGGGAACTTCATATATGTCCATGGTTCGGCGGCTTCATCGATGAGGTCAAAGTATTTTAAAGTATCGTAATTATCCACGATTATATTTCCAGCTGAATCAACAATCCGTAAAAGCCCGTTATAATGCTCGAGGTTACCTTCGCTGTCGATAAGCCCCATAAAGAGGCTGGGGAAGTTGCCGAATGTTTTTATCTCCGGTTGAAACTGGTCGATCCTGGACTTGAAGAACTCAAGGGTTTTCACCGCGATCTGTTTCGCTTCCGGAAGATGAGACAGAATTTCATCCCTGTGTTCTTCTGTAAGGGGAGCGTTCACGCCGCCGGGAACCACCCAGGACGGGTGTATCCTTTTGCTACCCAACGACTCGATTATTTGCTGTCCTATCTGTCTCAGGCGGATGCCTTCTTTGCCCAATTGAGGGAATTCCTTCAAAACGCCGAATATATTTCTCGTTTCCGGATCGGCATCCATGCCCAAGAGCAGATCGGGGCTGGAGAGGTAGAAGAAACTCAGGGCATGAGACTGCATTATCTGGGCCAGGTTCATGACCCGGCGTAGATTGCGGGCGGTGCGCGGAATCTGTACGGCGAAGAGGTCATCGCATGCTTTCGCGCCCGCTATTAAATGAGCAACCGGACATATCCCGCAGGTGCGGGCCATCAACGAGGGCATTTCGTAAAACGGACGCCCCTCGGCGAACTTCTCGAATCCCCGGAACTGGGTCACGTGAAAGTAAGCGTTGTCAACGAAGCCCTGTTCATCAAGGTGGATGCTAATCTTGGCGTGTCCTTCTATGCGGGTAATGGGATCTATTTTTATCTGCCGGGTCATTTATACCTCATTTACCGAACCGGGTCATTTTAATCGGTTCGGGAGTTTTATTATCCAGTAGTTCGGTAATTACATCATAGATAGCGTTCGCAGGCGGAGGGCATCCGGGAATATGATAGTCGACCTTGACTACCTTGTTCACCGGGCGCACGATATCCAGAAGTTTCGGTATCACTTCGTTGGGGATTTTGGGCTTCTTGGCTGTATTTTCGATATACGCCCGTCTTAAAGTCGCTTCCGGTCCGTATGGATTGCGCATCGAGGGTATATTATCGGTTACCGCGCAATCTCCCAGCGCTATCAGTATTTTAGTCCGGGAGCGGACCATCTTTATTTTATGTAAATCTTCTTCATTGCTGACTGAACCCTCGACCAACGTAATATCCACATCTTCCGGAAATACCTTGGTATCCACGATAGGGCTGTAGACGATATCGATCCTACCCGCGAGCTCTATTATCCGGTCATCAATATCCAAAAACGACATGTGGCACCCGGAGCAACCGTCGAGCCATATCGTCGCCAACTTCGGTTTCTTCATTTATTTTCCCCTTCGCGCATCATCTTAAGGTATGGCAGGAACTGCCGGCGCTTGGCCATCTCGGCCACACTGACTCCCTTTTCAATCAACGCCCCGGTGGGGCAGACGTGAACACACTTTCCGCACCGGGTGCAACTCTCCGATTCTCCCCATGGCTGGTTCAGGTCGGTTATCATCATCGAAGTTATACCCCTGCCCATGAAATCCCAGGTATGAGCGCCTTCGATTTCATGGCATACCCGCACACAACGTCCGCATAGTACGCATCGGTTGTCATCCTTTAGAAAGCGGTCATGCGAAGCGTCAACCCGATGGTTTTCAATCAAGTGCGGGAAGCGTATGCTTGTAACTCCGAGGACTTTGGCCAATGACTGCAATTCGCAATGCCCATTGGAAACGCACACGGCGCAGATATGAGCCCTTTCGCTGTAAAGAAGCTCGATTATCATCCGGCGGTACCTGTTCAATCTTTCCGATTGGGTGATAACTTCCATCCCTTCGTAAATTTCGGTAACGCACGCGGGATGAACCTTGGGGCTTCCCGCGATTTCCACGATGCATAATCTGCAGGCCCCTACCGGCGATAAACCATCCAGATTACATAGAGTCGGTATCCAAATCCCGTTCTCCTGGGCAACTTTCAGTATCGTCTCCCCGCCGCGGGCGCTCAGGTCTATACCATCAATCTTGAGAGTTTTTATTTTGACAGTTTGGGGGCTCATTTCTCCTCCTTCCCGCCGGCTTCAAGTTCCGCCGATTCATTTATCAGAACATCATACTCACCGCGGAAATTGTTCAGGGTGCTCAACACCGGGTTGGGGGCCGATTGCCCCAATCCGCAGAGGCTACAGGTTTTCATCAAATCGCACAGTTCTTCGAGCCGGGCGATATCATCCTCATCCCCTTCGCCTTCGAGGAGTTTTTCCAGGATGTTGTATGTATGTACAGTACCCACACGGCATGGTACGCATTTTCCGCAGGACTCGGACCTGGAAAATTCCATGAAATAGCGGGC
>WJIJ01000044.1 GCA_014730345.1 Candidatus Zixiibacteriota bacterium
CGCGAATGTTTATGGCGCGACCACTTTTTCGGCATTCCGTCACGAGATGCACGCGCTGGGAATGGGCGACGCGTACCTGGCACATGGCAGGACAGTAACTTCTTTTTTATATAACCCGGCAATGTTAGCGAGAAACACGGGCTACCGGGTAACTATACTTAATCTGCCTATATCCTTTAACACCAGGTTTACGGATGTAATTAATTACATGGACGATTACCAGGAGGAGTTCGAAAACTGGGACAGTTTATCATCGGACCGCCAGAGGGAAATTCTTACGGATATAGACGATTTCGATGACCAATGGGTAACGGGCGGCGCTTATCCGGAAGCCGCTGTTACTACCCCGATAGGACTCGGGGTAGCGGTTTACAATAACCTGACAATGCGCGTAAAGCTGGACCGGGGCATTTATGACCCCCGGGGGTACGCTGATTTAAACAATGACCTGGTTTTTGTCGCCGGTTACGCCCGGCGGGTTACCCCGAAATTAGCGGTAGGCGGAAATATTAAAATCATCTCCCGCAGGTATTCAGGAACCATAAGATTGTCGGCGTCCCAGTTTGGTGATACCGAAAAAGTTTTCGAAGAAGCGGAGGACAGCCTGGAGTCCGCGAAAGCCGGATTCGGGCTGGATGTGGGAGCGCTTTACGCAATTAATCCCAATCTCGATATCGGGGCTTCGATGATAGATTTGCTCGGTTCGATAGACGGCGCGAAAACGCCCATAAATTTCCGGGTCGGCGCGGCATACCATTACCGTGAAGGTTTCGTGAAATCCTCGTTTCTCAGGGAAATAATAATCGCCGGGGATATAGATGACCTGTTCAACCGGGACGGGGACCACCTGTTCAACAAGATGCACCTGGGGGTAGACGTGGTGATGCCTATATTGGGCATCAGGTTCGGATTCAACCAGGGCTATCCATGTTTCGGAGCAGGGCTCGATTTGAAGTTTGTGGGAATTGATTACGCTTTCGTGGGAAGAGAATTACTGGGCGCCCCGGGAAGGGAAAGCGCTTATGACCATTACTTACAGTTAAAAATCGGAGTGTTTTAGCTACGCGCGGGATCTCACGTTTTGCCGGGGCCTAAAATCCCCGAGTTGCAGATGGCATTTTTTTCTTTGCGCAGGAGAAACCTGCTATAAAATGCTATACCGGACCGAGAGTTTTATCTCGTTGGAATCATACTCGAGAAGTTCTTTTATATCATCTCCGGCGCCGATATCTGTACGTTTAGCCTGGTAGAGATACTCGATTTCGAACCGCCAATTTTTATAATAATACCGCGGGGCTATGGAAAACTCGTAATTATTATCTTTCCTCCCGAACCGGTAAATATCATTTACTTTGGCTGTTTGATACAGCAGGCGGTCATAGGACACAGTAACCGCGACCTGGATAACATCCTCGGTAATCTTCGACAGGTAGAAACGCGAGCCAAAAGTGAATCCGATCAGGTCATAAGAGGTATCCTTTTTATCGGGATCAGGGTCGTCCTCGCCTTCAGCACGGTTGTAACCGAAACGGTATTGCCCCCATGCCTTATAGAAATAACTGAACCGTTCGACAGCCATAAATTCAAAAACAAGTTTCCGGGAATCGAGGTGATCAAAGCGGTCATTGAATTTTTTGGTATCATAATTGATATCGGTCGAGACGGTCAGGTGCGAGAATGGTTCGATGTCGATTCCGCCATAGAGATAAAATTTACTGAACTCCGCCTCGAAATATTCATTAACATCCGGGTCCCACTGGTTGCGGTAATAATAATCGGGGATATAGGCGACCTGTACATAGGCTTCCAACTGCCGGGAGATTTCCCTCGTGAAGCGCAGGCGATAATACTGGTAATTCTTTATATCATTTTGTGAATAGAAATGGAAAATGATCAAACCATCGAGATAACATTTCAAACCGCCCTGGCGGTTTCGGATCATGGTGAAATTAGCCCGGGGCGTAAGTATAATATCATCTTTGCTCTCGATCTCGAATTTCTGGTCTTTGCCGCCGCTGTCATAGAGGTCTAAATCGGAATCCGAATAATTAACGACGTTATCGTCATAGGTAATATCCATCCGGGCGTTCAATTCAAGTTTAATGCGGGGCTTGCGCCGTTTCCCCCGCCGCTTTGAACCTTTTTTCGAAGATTGAGAATTCACGAAACCGTCATTAGTCCTGTTAGGGAAATTTAAAAAAGGTTCAGCAAAAAGATTTTCGGGAAAAATAAGCAGGGTAAAGAATAAAAATAGGGTTGTATCTCTTAGTATTCTCTTCATGTCTATTCCTTGTTCGTCAAATCCTTTTCGGGCATGAGGAGTTTAAAGGACATCCCCGCGCGGGTTCCGTTGGTGATCCTGAATGTATATTTATGTTTGCCGTCAGGAACATCTAAATAAAATATTTTGGCTATTGAAGGAATTACATCAGTTTTGTTCCTGTAGTGATAATCAGACTTCGTAGTTATTCCCTTGATTTCTTTTAAGAACTTCTGATCCTCAAAAATCTCGAAGGCGTACTTTTCCTTTCCCTTCATCGTGGCGTCGAAGTTCAACCTGGCATAGCCTTTTAATTTGGTAGGTCCGATTACCTCTATCTCCACTGGTTTATCCTTTTCGGCGAGGTAATACTTGGAAAGCCGTTCGGAAATTACAGTACTGAGAACCTCTTTGTATTCCCGCGGCTGTATCAGAACCCGTTTGACTTTTTTCTTCTTGCGTTCTTTATAGACACGTATATAGGCGTCATGCCCCCTCGCGTCGGTAAGGCCTATTTCATAAGTATGCTTGCCTTTGGGTACCTTAAAAGTGAAAGTTCTTTTCACTCCGGGGTAGACTAATTCCGAATCGAAGCGCATGGATGACATGTGCGTTTTGGTTACGTGGTCATCGACAATTTCACCTTTTTCTTTAACAACCACTGTGTAATATATGTCGCCCTTTTCAGTCTTGTTCAAGCCAAGGCGGGTCCATACTTTAGCCGTGCTGGGGCCATAGATAACAAACTTCAATGTTTTATTTTCAGAGATTTTATAATAACGAAGCTTTTGTCCTTTCTTGCCGAAACGAAGGTATTCAGGCGTACCCTCGGGCTTGACACCGCGCCATTTATTCTGTTTAGCCAGGGCTTCGGCAGAGACCGAGAATCCGGCAATTAGAAATATAATCAAGAAACTTTTCAATAGCCTGTTAATCATGAGAACTCCTTTCGGCTATTTCTGCCTATTGAAATAATATCCAAGATCGACTCTTATTATAATGAAAACGACGATTGAAAGCAAAATCAATAAGATCACGGTAATGGTAACTGAATACTCCTGCTTGTAGTACATACTGCCCCCGCCAACTTCTTCTACCGGGATTATGTTGGTCGATAAACCATATTCCCGGGCCAACCTGTCAACCTGTAAGATATGGATTATGGGAATACCGGCATCGGCCATGAAGTTGATTACTCCCCGCGCCGGAAAATTTCTGTTGACGAGGTTGAGGTTCAAGCCGGGAGGTATTAGTTTGCCGTTCTGGGAACTGCCCAGGGACGCCAATCCTCCGCCTATGTTTATATAGGCCTTAACGGGTTTTCCCGCGGTTGCTTCTTCAATAAGCTCCATACGTCTTTGAATATTAGCTTCCAGGGAGCCTTCATGAATAATAACCGCTGGATTACGCTCAATCGCTTCGATAATCAGCCTTCTGCCCTCCGGTGAGAGACCGCGGCCGTTGTCAGAACCGCCTCCTATTGACGCCGCGAGGGAATAAAAATTGATAATGCCCCTGTCGTGGAGATATTTTTCCATATCCAGCCAGGTGTACTCCGGGTGATTGGAACCCCATGTAGAAGCTCCTACGGATGTAATAATGACAGGTTTAAGTTCACATACCTGAACCGCGGCGAGGCAGGATATATTAAGCCCCGGAAGAGATCCGGTGAAGGCGATACATACAACGTCATCTTTTTTCAATCCGGCTTTTTTAAACATTTCCACGAAAACAGCGGCGAAGTTGGGATTGGTAGCCAGAAGCTTGGAACGCAGATAACCGCGGTCGGTCGTGATAAGCGTGTACTGTTCTCCGATAAGGCCGGTGAGGTTTGGGTCGTTTTCGGGATCTATGGCGATTCCTTTTTCAGCTCCGCCCTGTTTGACCGCTTCCATGGCGATCTCGGAGAGTTCGGCGGCCTCCATCTTGAGCTTATAATACGGTTGTTTCTGAAATTCCTTTGAATTTTCGGCGAAGGCGAAAACCATCAGGGAAAAAACAGCAAGGGCTACAAGAGTATACGGCGATTTGCTTCCAGCTTTAACCCTCATTAGATTAGACCTCCCCCTCCCAGTATGATCAAACTGAGCCGGACAATTACCGCGGCTATTATCATGGTGCAGATAGTTTGAATCACGCCTTGTCTTTCCATCCAGTTGGCGATGAGCCCGGGGATAATGTAACCGATTGACTGAAATTCAACACTCAAGCCTTCGATATTGATAACAAAAAATTCACGGGACACCCATCCGAGGGCGAAACCTATGAGGATAACCAGCACAGTGCGGCGTTTTCCGTAGATGAACATGTAGTTAGAGAGCAGTTTAATCAGGGCATAAGTCAGGAGGGCTACCACTATCGTACCGGCAAGACGCAGGGGGGTTCCCAGCATAAGGGCGACATAACCGGGTACAACCATACCGCCGGCGGCGAGTCCCATAGTCTCCGAAAAAACAAGGCTGACTACCAGGCCCAGCCCGACCGATTCAATTACTAACGCTTCTGGATACACTCTCTTTTCCTCTATTAATGAATACCATGGCGATATTCTCGCCGAAACCTACGATATTGCCAATCCCTATTACTATTCCTTTTTCGGGTATTAAAGATATGGTTTTTTCAAAAATATTCTCAACGGGAATATCGCCAACCTCCACCAGTTTTCCGGGGTCGAGCCCCCTGTTAAGCGCTTTCTGGGACAGGGTACGCGTATATTCGCCGGCAATCACAAAATAATCGGCTTCGACATCCCCCGCGATAAAATCGCTTAATTGCTCGGCACGTTGAATTCTGTCCTTACGGCTGTTTACCAGGACTATTATCCTTTGGTTTTCGCTCCGTTTTATATTCAACATCCTCCAAATGATCCTGTAGGATTCTATATCATTGGCAGCGAACGCGTTTACAAATTTAATCGATTTACCAAAGAACTCAAGGTCATAAATTCTAAGGGCGCCCGGATCCGGCTTGGCTTTCTTCATTCCGGCAAGCGCCTTATCCCGGGCAACTCCGAGCTTTTCCGCTATAGCCAGCGCGAGGGCGACATTATCCTTGTGTTCGATATGCCCGAATCCTTCCATATCTTCATCCGATATTATATCGCCGCTGACTTTAATAAACTCAGTGTTGCGCTTTACGGCAATCTCCTCCATCTGGTTATAATGCTTTTGCTCCGCGGTAAAAAAGACTCCATGATGAGGTATCGTGCCCGCGAGGGCGAGTTCAACATCCTCAATGGCAGGGCCCATCTCATCAAGATGGTCGGGGCGGACATTGGTCACCGCGCCGATAGTAGAGCGGATCATTTTATCCTCAACCACTTTTTGCAGGACTGGTTGAACAGCCATGCACTCCGTGACGAAAATATCGGGATTAAACTCCAACGCGTGGCGGACAATGCTCAACTGCTCGATTATGTTGGGTTTGCCAGCCCTTATAACCGGGTGCTCTTCACCATCGGGATATATCATCCGGGCCGATGTGCCGGTTGTTTTGGTGAAGACGGTTTTCTCGCTTTCGCGAAGGGCGCCTCCAACAAGGCGGGTGACCGAGGATTTGCCGCGGGAGCCGTTGATATGAATCCTGACCGGGATCCTGTTAATGTTTGTTTGATGGCGATGGTATTCGGCGATTCCCCACCCTACCAAAGCGAGGATCAAAAGGGTAATGAGCAACATCTTTTATAGAACATCCTGACTGAGAAGCTCAATCTCAAACAAATTAGAAGATATATCGTACAGCCCTGCTATTTATCTCATGAGGCTAATACCAAAAGGGAATAACCACCTAATAACCTTGCCGCTATGTCCCTGTTTGCCCTGTAAAACATTTTTCGGGGCATTCTCATCAGGTTCGCCTTCCACCCCTTAACGGGAAGCTCGGTCGAACGAGATGTATAAAACCAGTCGATGATTTTATAACCGGCATCCTCGACAGTAGCCAGGGCGGTTTCCCTGGTGAAATAATGAATATGCCCAACTTCCCTGCGTTCTTTCAAAAGAGGCGAAACGCGCAAAACAGACTGCGCCGAAAGCTCCAGGGGTATATGAAATATCTTATATCTTCCTCTGTCCTTTAAGCTTCGAAGGAAACTAAAGCAGTCTTCCACATGCTCGAGTACGTCAATAGCCATAATTATATCATACACCTTATGGTCCTTAGCGAAGGTCTCCTGGTGATAGAAGCGAAGATTATCCCTGACCTTTTCTTCACATATTTCCAGGGCATAGCGTGATATTTCAAATCCATCAAGTTTGACCGAATCGTCATAAAGGTCCGCGAGAATTTTGAGTACTTCACCTACGCCGCAACCTATATCGCAAATAGATCGCGGTTTAAGATTATTATTTTCAATAATCTTTACTACCTGCATTGCTTTCCAATGCGCGTCTTCGTGACCCCATGTGGGGTTGTTCCTTAAGTAGGTCCCATCTTCGTAGATAGTCTGCATAAATCTCCTTATTTACGCACCTGACGTAATATAATCAATTCCGCCCGTTGAAACAATAGATAAATAACTGCTTTAACGGTTTTCCAACCGTTGGTCAGCCGTAAAATACTTCGGCTATCTCAATTAATTCGGCATCTACGGTCTTAACTTCCGCGACGGCTTCGGACAAAGGAACGGGTACAATCTTGTTACCCCTCAGGCTGACCATTTTGCCAAATTCCCCTTTTGCCACAAGGTCGATAGCGGCAATACCATACCTGGTTCCCAGCACCCTGTCAAAAGCGGTTGGGGAACCGCCTCGCTGGACATGCCCCAGGATAACCACACGGGTTTCAAAACCGGTTCCTTTTTCGATTTCCTTAGCTACGATAGAGCCTATACCGCCAAGACGGACATGCCCGAATTCGTCGGTTTTCTGATCCTGGAGAATCAGAGTTCCTTCATCATCGGGCTTGCGCATAATCTGCGCCCCTTCGGCAACTACCACGATACTGAAATCTTTGCCCCGGCGATGCCGTTTGATAATAGCATCATTTACCGTTTTGATATCGATCTGTTTCTCGGGCACTAAAACCATGTCGGCTCCGCCGGCAATTCCGGCTTCAACCGCGATCCAACCGGTATGGCGGCCCATAACCTCCACGACCATAACGCGGTTATGGGATTCCGCAGTGGTATGGACCCGGTCAATTGCCTCGGTGGCGATATTGACCGCGGTGTCGAATCCAAAAGTATAATCAGTACCGGAAAGGTCATTATCAATAGTTTTGGGAACTCCAACGCAATTTATCCCGGCCTCATAGAGTTTCGCGGCTACGCCAAGGGTATCTTCTCCACCTACCACGATAAGAGCGCTCAAACCGTTTTCCTGGATGTTGCGCTCAATGGTTTGCATGCCATCCTTCTCTTTAAGCGGGTTGGTTCTGGACGTTTTGAGAATAGTACCGCCCCTGTGCAAAATACCGGATACATCCCGTAAAGTTAAATCCACGGTATTCATTTGCATAAGTCCGGCCCAGCCGTGGTAGATGCCGACGAAATCATAATTATGAAAAACAACACCTTTTCTAACAACAGCCCTGATTACCGCGTTCAAACCCGGGCAATCACCGCCGCCGGTCAGTATACCGATCTTTTTCTTAGCCATAATCCTTCCTTAAAATAAATCAAACGTTGCCAAGTACTTTAGATAGTTCTACAAGTCTTTCCTGGAAGATATACCTTTTTGAGAAAACGGTTTCAAAATCGGTCAGGGTAACTCTGTTATTAATCATTCCGACCATCTTACCGCTTTCGCCTTCAACCAACTTTTCAACAGCAGTGTTCCCTAATCTTGTTCCCAATAACCTGTCGAGACAGGTGGGCGAGCCGCCCCTCTGCAAGTGCCCCAAAGTAGTAATCTTACTTTCGATACCGCCGCGGTCCCTGAGTTTTTTGCTGACCTGGAAAGCAGTGGATGCCCCTTCGGCCACGATAACTATCGCATTAGTCTTTCCCTGGGTATAGCCTTCCTTCAGAATATTGATAATATCCGCGTAATCGGGCACTACTTCCGGAACTATACAAGCTTCAGCCCCGGTAACCACCGAAGATACCATTGCGAGATATCCGGAATCTCTTCCCATAACCTCAATTATGAAAGTTCTTTTATGCGAAGATGCGGTATCCTTGATTTTATCTATTACCTGCATTATATTGTTCAGGGCGGTATCCGCCCCGATGGCCATGTCGGTGCCGTATATGTCATTATCGATAGTCGCGGGTATGCCCATAACCCTAACGCCTAAATCGGCAAGGGTTTTCGCGCCGTGTAATGAACCGTCCCCGCCGATTACGATCAATCCATCGAGTTCAAGTGATTCTATTGTTTTCAGGGCTATTTTCTGCCCCTCGGTAGTCTTAAACTGTTCGCTTCGGGCGGTGAGTAATACCGTACCGCCGCGTTGAATTATGCCGCCGACATCCGCAGTTTTCAACCTTATATAGTCATTCTCTATAAGGCCGGAATAACCGCGTTTAAAACCGAAAACATCTAAACCGCGTATTTCCGCTTCATGTACGATAGCTCTTATAGCGGCGTTCATACCTGGCGAGTCGCCGCCCGATGTCAATACTCCGATATTTTTCACGTCCCTATCTCCTATCATCCATTTTTTGTATTCTATCGGATTATTTCAGCTAAATGCAACCTCCGGAAGCAAATTTTAACAAAATATCGGGTCGGAGGTCAAGGGAATTGTCAGTTTATCCCTTTATATTGCCGATCGGTTTCAAGCGCAAAACCGGCTTGGATATTCCAAGTGAGGTTACTGAATCAACTACATCGTTAAGATTTTTATAGGCAAATCCCGCTTCTTCAGCCAGTCCGGCGAACGACGCCGTCCGAATGGCTATCCCCTGAGAAGTCATCTCGTTGAACAGCTCCCTGCCGCGCACCCGCTTTTTGGCCTGCGAACGGGACATAACCCTGCCTGAACCATGCACCGTGGAGTTAAAACTAAGCTCTTCGGAGGAATCGGTACCCAGTAGCAAGTATGAACCGGTTTGCATAGAGCCACCAACAAGCACCGGTTGGCCTATCCCACGATATTTAGGCGGTAAAAGGTCTGAAGACGGTCCAAGGTTGCGGGTCGATCCCTTTCGATGAACAAGGAGCTTGACAGTATTTCCATTTATCTTGAATCTTTCTATTTTTGCTATATTATGAGCTACATCAAAAATCAGGTTCATACCCAATTCCCGTTGGGATATGCCAAGTATGTTGGAAAAAGCCTCCCTGATACGATGGGTAATCACCTGCCTGTTAACAAAGGCGTTGTTGGCGGCGCATGCCATAGCCGCGTAGTAATCCCTGCCCTCAGGTGAGTCGAAAGGCGCGCAGGCAAGCTCCCGGTCCCTGGTATGCAGGTCATACTTTTTCATTGCCCGGCTCAAGGTTACCAGGTAGTCGGTGGCAACCTGGTGACCGAATCCCCGCGAACCGCAATGCACCATAACGGCGATCTGGTTTTCCCGGTCAAAACCGAGCTTATGCGCCAGCTCCTCGTCCCTTATATCCTCGGGATTGACTGTCTGGATTTCAAGGTAATGGTTTCCCGAACCAAGACTCCCCACCTGTCCAAGGCCGCGTTTGAACGCTTTTTCGCTGACTTTGGATGGGTCGGCACCGGGCAAACATCCACGGTCTTCGATACATTCGATATCGTTATCGGTGGCATAACCATTATCTTTGCACCAGCTTGCTCCTTCAACAAGGGTTTTCTCGAAATCTTTTTGGTTAAGGTTCAGAATTGCTTTCTTCCCGGTGCCCGATGGAACCGTATGGAATAAAACATCCATAAGGTCCTTTAGTTTTGGTCTTACATCCTTTTCAGTGAGATTGGTGCGCAAAAGACGCACGCCGCAGTTAATATCGAAACCGATACCTCCCGGCGAGATTATCCCTTCGTTTAAATCGAAGGCGGCTACCCCGCCGATGGGAAAACCATATCCCGAATGACCATCGGGCATACAGCAGGCGTATTTCCTGATTCCCGGAAGGCGGGCGACATTGGTTATCTGTTCATAAACCGCCTCATCGAGCCCCTGAACAATTTTCCTGCTTCCGAAAATACGGGCGGGAACCCTCATCCCTTCTTTTTCACTGGCTGGTATTTCATATATGTAATCGTTAATCTTATTTTTCCTCATATCGCTACTCCCTATAAATCTACAACAACAAACGCGTAATAACCATAATCTGTTTTTTCAACCTTGTACTTATAATAGGTTACGGCCTTTATGTCAACACGCGGTGCTTCATTGAGGGTTTCAATTTTCATTCCGAGCGGGGCATCGCTCAAACTGTAGTTGCCGTCGATTTTCGGATCGAAGGCCGAAAACACCATGTCTTCAGTATCTTTTAAATACAATAATTCACTCAGGTAAAGGTATAGCAGATCCTCAAGATTATCGGATTCCAATTCAATCTTAATTTCCTGGCCATGTCCTACTTTATCTAAATCGCACATCACTGAGAACAATGCCTGTCCCGAGAACATAAAAAGCTCATTGATGTTGCCGGCTTTTACCTCGAAAGCCGCGTCCGAAGTTGCTACATCTTCTATATGTCTATAGCCAAATTCCGATCCTGAGACCGTCATCATAAGTTCCTGGCATGTTGGCGCATAACCGCGAAGGAGATAACACCTTTCGCTCCCGATTTTCGCAATACCCGAGAGCATTCGGTTAGAGTCGCGCCCGTTGTTACTATGTCATCCACAAGTAAAATTGTTTTATTTTTCACCGCGTCTACCGACTCAACCCGGAAAGCTCCTTTAACGTTCCCAAACCTTTTTTCCGGATCGAGATAGGTCTGGGATTTGGTGTTGCGCAACCGCTTGATAGCTGAAGCGTTTACCGGGAGTTTGAAAACTCCCGCGAGTTGCTTGGCCAAAACTTCAGCCTGGTTGTATCCCCTGCTGAGTTGCTTACGCTTGTGCATCGGTACCGGGATAATTAAATCTATTTCGTTGATAAAATCGGCGTTTCCATAAACCCCGTATGCTTTACGCGCGAAATCCATTCCTATTTCAGGCCGGCGGTGGTATTTGAAATGATGAAGGTAATATCTCAATGAATCATTAACTTCGTAGAGGGCGTAGAGTTTGCCGGGCGACTTCCGTCCCCCGCACCTGCGGCATTTTTCATAATAATCGGGATAGGAACTCCGGCAGTATGGACAGAAGGGCAAGGTAGATTCCGGTTCTTTTAATAATCTTCTTTGGCAATCATTGCATATAATTCTTCCGCCGTCCTCGAGGTCTACTCCGCAAAGAATACATTTCGGGGGAAACAGGAAACAATAGAAATCCTCAGCGATATTTTGAAGTAATTCACTTAAAGGGCGAGTCCCGCTACCGGAACCTGTTTCCCTATTCCGCCGGAGCGATAACATCGTTGTTTCCGGAAATTCCTTCGTTATCATTATTACAACGGGCTTTACGAATCAACGCGACTGAGGCGATAATGAAGATAATAAAGGAAATTAACTGATTGTTGGAAATATCAACGCCTCCAATGGTTGTGAAAACCATGGAAGGTTCGTAATATCTGAAGAAATCGATGGTGAACCTGAAAGCCGAATAAAAAATAAGCATCATGAAAAATGTGAAACCGGCAAATTTCCTTTTTCTTTCCAGAAGGATAAGGACGGCGAACATGGCGAAACCGGCGATGGAGGAAATAAGCTGGGTCGGATGAATATGGGTATTGTGGTAATGCCAGCCCGCGGCGCATTCCTCGGGAAAAGTTACTCCCCAGAACCAGTCGGTGGGGGTGCCATAGCAACACCCATTGAGGAAACAACCTATGCGGGTTATCCCCATGCCAAGCGGGAAGGCGGGTGAAAAAACATCGAGCGTTCTCCAGAATGGCAGTTTCCATACCTTGATAGCTATAATACTGCTTATCAGAACCAACACCACGCCTCCCATCATCGAGAGTCCGGCGATACCGACCACACCCGTGCTTTGAAACGGATTGATTACATCCAGCCAGCTGCCCTTGAATTCATCGAGGTGATAAATCACATAGAAAAAACGCGAACCGACGATAGCGGATATTAGGATTACCAGTGATAAGTCGATTATTTTAACCGGGGGAATCCCGAATTTTTGAGCGCGTTTAATAACCAGGAAAACTCCCACGAAAAAGGATATAGCCAGCATTAATCCATAGGCTTTAACCGAAATGGGACCAATAGAAAATATCTCCGGATGCATCAGTAAATCCTCCAATCACGGTTGATGGCGGTGATAAGCCCTGCCATAATCCAGAATGTCAGCATTGAAGTCCCTCCATAAGATACAAACGGCAGGGGCAACCCGGTTACCGGCATCAATCCGGCAGTCATGCCGATATTAACCACGGCTTGAAAGGCAATGATTACAATCATACCGCCGGCGGCTAAACCCAGGAAACCTTTACGGGTTTTTGCCGCTATCATTAAACCACGGGAAATAAATACCGCGAGCAGTATTAAAATAACGATTGCGCCCAGAAAACCAAATTCTTCCCCTATCACCGAATAAATAAAATCTGTATGCTGGGTAGGCAGATAGGCAAGCTTTGTCTGGGTTCCCTCCCCCAATCCACGCCCGAAAAGCCCTCCCGAACCAAGAGCTATCTTCGATTGGATAATCTGGTATCCGGCTCCGCGGGGATCACGGCCGGGGTCAAGAAAAGTGAGAATCCGTAATTTTTGGTACTCATGAAGCCTGTTCCATAAAATGGGAGTCAGTATACCAAAGGCGATGTTCACTACTGTTATACCGAGGCTGATTTTCAGGTCTGTACGGGTAATAAACAGTAGAGCAATAAATATGACCATGTAAACGCCCCATGGTATAGGGTGAGAAGCGGCGGTCATGCTAACAAAAGGTGAAACGAACAGGAACATCTGGAATAGGGTAAGACCCGCCCAATAGAGCATGAACATGGTAATTACCCCGAAGACCAACGCGGTTCCAAGATCGGGTTGGCGTACAATCAAAGCGAAGGGTATTATCCCGAGCAAAACCGTTATTATAATACTTCCGGCATTGGGAAATCTTTTTTTCCGGTATGATAGGAACCGGGCAAGCGCGAAAACCAGGGCAAGCTTGGCGAACTCTGAGGGTTGAAAATTGAAGACGCCGAGGTCATACCAGCGAGCCGCTTTTGTTGCTCCCCCGCTTCCGGCAATAAATATCCCCACTAACAGCAGGATGGCGGCCAGGTAATAAACATAAGCGAATACCTCGTGAAATCTCAAGGGAACCAGCAAAACAGTAAAATACAGCAATAATCCCAGGACAACCCAGACAATCTGCCTAAGATACATCCCTTGATATATGGCATAATCGGTATTAAAGCCTGTCGAGTAGATTCCCACTATTCCAATTATGGACAGCAAAAGGGCGGGAATGAAAATCAACAGGTCTATGGAAAAAATCGATCTCATGATATATCGTCGCCATCTTCTTTTAACAGATACGTTTCCATCATTTTGCGGGCGAGAGGAGCGGCATGGGAACTTCCATGGCCGGCATACTCGGCGATAACCGCTATAGCGATCCGCGGGTTTTCCACCGGGGCGAAACAGCAGAACCATGAATGTTCGCCGCCATGCGGATTCTGCGCTGTACCGGTTTTACCGGCGACAGTAATACCCGGGATTCGCGCGGCCTGGCCGGTTCCCTGGGAATCGGCAACGACCATAGTCAACGATTTAACCAAAAATGACAGGGTTGATGGGCTGAACGGCAGACGGAACTGTTCTTTTGGTGCGGTAACGAATTCTCCTCCCTGGGGGTCGATAATCCTATCGACCAATCGCGGCTGGTAAACGATACCTCCGTTGGCAATAGCGGCATAGAACCAGGCCATCTGAAGTGGAGTTACTAAAAGTTCCCCCTGCCCGATGGACATATTCACAATAAGGGTCCGTGACCATTTGCCTTCGCCATATTTCTTATTTAAGTATTCCCTGGTAGGCGAAATGCCGGCGCTTTCGCTCGGATAATCCATTCCGGTCTTGGTACCAAAACCACATTCGGCGCTGTATTTTGCCCAAACATCCAAACCCTCGAGCATTCCCAGTTGATAGAAGTAAACATCGCAGGAGTGAATTATGGCGCCGAGCATGTCCTGCCTTCCATGCCCGGATGGTTTCCAGCATTTGAACTCCCGGTTACCGATACGCATGGCGCCGTAGCAAGGTTTAAAAGTGTCGGTAATCTTCACCGAATCAACCTCGAGGGCGGCCCCCGCGGTAACTACTTTATAAATTGAGCCCGGGGGATATGTACCCACGCAAGCCCGGTTCAGCAGAGGGTGCGTTGAATCGTTGGCGACTGAATTCCATAATTCCTCGGAGATAACTCCGGCGAAAGCGTTAACATCGTAATTGGGCTGTGAGACCAAAGCGAGAACAGAACCATCGGATGGATCGATGGCTACTGCCGCGCCTCCCAAATAATTGGCGAGGATGCTTTCCGCTACGCATTGTACATCCCAATCGATATTCAGGATAAGTTCGGAACCGATCTGAGGTTCGATCCCCGGCCTCACCGGGCTGTTGCCGATGGCTTTTCCAGAAGCTGTAACCTCAAGATAATCAACACCGTCCTGCCCCCGCAGTATCTGGTCATACTGTTCCTCGATACCGCCAATGCCTATAATATCCCCCGATTTATAAACATTGGGATTCCGCTTTTTTAACTCTTCCTCGGAAATCTCCCCAACATATCCAAAAAGATGAGAACCGTAATCGGTTTCCGGATATTCCCGGGTAATTTCAACCTGGTAGATAATACCCGGAAGTTTCGCCGAATTTTCCTCGATTTTGCAGATTGTGGCGAAATCGACATCACGTACCAACTTGATCGGCTCGTACCTGCTTTTTACCCGGCCATTTATTTTCTTTTCGAGGACATCCTTGTCCACCCCAATAATTTCAGACAGGTAATCGATGCTTTCAAACCGCTTGCCTCCCATATAGGGAAGGTAAGAAACGGTATATAACGCGCGATTGGTAACCAGCAATTTTCCGTTCCGGTCGCGGATGAATCCCCGGGGGGCGGCTACCGGAACCATACGCACGCTGTTATTTTCGGATATTTCCTCGTAATGGCTATGGGAAATTATCTGGATGGAAAACAGTCTTCCCGCCAGGATAAGAAAAATGAATAC
>WJIJ01000200.1 GCA_014730345.1 Candidatus Zixiibacteriota bacterium
GAAGAAAGGAGGACATGATTATGTCTGATAAAATAATAGGAATCGACTTAGGTACAACTAATAGCTGTGTCGCCGTTATGGAAGGCGGCGATCCGGTTGTTATTACCAACGCGGAAGGAAACCGCACCACCCCGTCGGTTGTCGGCTTTGCCAAAGACGGCGAACGGCTTGTGGGCCAGGTGGCTAAACGCCAGGCGGTAACCAATCCGATGAAAACCGTGTTTTCGGTCAAACGTTTCATGGGCCGCAAATACGACGAAGTTATCGATGAAACGCAGAACTTTCCATATAAGGTAGTCAAAGGCCCTAACGGCGATGCCCGTATCGAGATTGACGGCAAGCAGTATTCGCCCCCGGAAGTCTCGGCGATGGTTCTGCAGAAGATGAAGCAGACCGCCGAAGAGCATCTCGGGCAGAAAGTAACCAGGGCGGTAATCACCGTCCCGGCGTACTTTAACGACGCCCAGCGCCAGGCTACCAAGGATGCCGGCAAAATCGCCGGACTGGAAGTAATGCGCATTATTAACGAGCCTACGGCGGCATCGCTGGCGTACGGTCTCGACAAGAAGAGCGACCAGAAGATAGCTGTCTACGACCTTGGCGGCGGTACTTTCGATATTTCCATACTGGAAATCGGCGACGGCGTGTTCGAAGTCAAATCCACCAATGGTGATACTCACCTCGGCGGTGATGATTTCGATAAACGTGTCATCGACTGGCTGGTTTCCGAATTCAAGAAGGATGAGGGAATCGACCTTTCGAAGGACCCGATGGCATTGCAGAGGTTGAAGGAAGCCGCGGAGAAAGCCAAGATAGAGCTTTCCTCCACCGCGGAGACCGATATCAACCTGCCGTTTATCTCTGCGGACAGCTCCGGACCGAAGCACCTGAATCTCAAGCTGACCCGCTCGAAATTCGAGCAGTTGGTAGAGGACCTGGTTGAACGCACCATCGAGCCGGTCAAGAAGGCCCTGGCAGACGCCAACCTTTCGGCTTCGGATGTCGACCAGGTAGTGCTGGTCGGCGGTATGACCCGTATGCCCAGGGTTCAGCAGGTAGTGAAGGAAATCTTTGGCAAGGATCCCCATAAGGGCGTGAACCCGGACGAGGTCGTCTCTATCGGCGCGGCTATACAGGGCGGCGTTCTTGCCGGCGATGTTAAAGATGTACTCCTGCTGGATGTTACCCCGCTTTCGCTGGGTATCGAAACGCTTGGCGGCGTGTTCACCAAATTGATAGAGCGCAACACCACTATCCCGACCAAGAAGTCGGAGATATTCTCGACCGCCGCGGACAGCCAGACTTCGGTGGAAGTGCATGTACTCCAGGGCGAACGCGAGATGGCCGTGGATAACAAGACCATCGGCAGATTTCATCTCGATGGAATTCCGCCGGCGCCTCGGGGAATGCCCCAGATCGAGGTAACCTTTGATATCGACGCCAACGGCATATTAAACGTTTCGGCGAAGGATAAGGCTACCGGCAAGGAGCAGTCCATCAGGATCGAGGCTTCCAGCGGATTGACCGAGCAGGAAGTCGAGAAGATGGTCAATGACGCCAAGGCTAATGAAGGCGAGGATAAGCGCAGACGCGAACTTATCGATGCCCGTAACACAGCCGACCAGCTTGTCTACCAGACCGAAAAGCAGTTGAAGGAGTTCGAGGATAAGATAGATTCCGATACTCGCTCGAAGGTACAGGCCGCAGCCGGCCGGGTAAAAGAAGCGATAAAGAGCGATAATCTCGATGAGATTAAATCATCTACCGAAGCGCTTCAGCAGGTCTGGCACCAGGCATCTTCGCAGATGTACCAGCAGGCCCAGACTCAGCAACAGCAGTATACCGGCGCTGATTCCGGCGGTAATGGCAACGGCCAGCGTCAGGGATACCAGCAGGGCGCCCAGGGACAGCCGCGTCAAAGCGCTGCCGGCAATGAAGGTTCATCCGATGAAAGAAAGCGGGCGGTAGACGCTGATTACGAAGTAGTTGATGATTAGTATAGATAACATGAAGCATGGCGTCGGGTTCATATACCCGGCGCCAGCCAATTGCCCGGATAGCCGATGGCTTGTTCTTCGCCGAAATTGAGCGGAGGATTACCGCGACTTAAAACAGAGAACTTTAATCTTGCTATTGCGGTTTAAAAATGCTATATAAAAAGTTTGCTTTTAAGACGATATGATAAGTAGTAGCGAGGTTTGATATGCCGACTTATGAATACCATTGCGATAAATGCGGAACCGATTTCGAGGAGTTCCAGAAGATGACCGATCCTCCGTTGAGCGATTGTCCGATATGTAAAAACGAGCAATGCGTGCACCGTTTGATTTCCGGGGGAGCCGGATTGATTTTCAAGGGTTCCGGGTTTTATATAACAGACTACCGGTCGTCCGATTACAAGAAGGCGGCGGAAGCGGAGAAGAATTCGGTTTCGAGCAGTACAACATCGAAGAAAAAAGAGAGCAAAACGGAGAAGAAAGAATCGAAAACGAAAACTCCCGCTAAGGCGTGAGGTCTAAGTAGCAGATATTGGAAACTCGGGCGAGGGTAGCAACTCTCGCCTTTTTTATGGCGGACAGATGGAAGATTACTACAGGATACTTGGATGCGACTACGATTGTGATGAAGCGCGGATACGTTCGGCGTATCGGGCAATGGCTAAAAACAGCCACCCGGATCATGGAGGCGAGCAGGTGAGTTTCGTGAGGGTAAAAGAGGCGTTCGACACTTTGAGCGATTCAGAGAAGAGGGAGCGTTATGACCGGGAAATCGGTATCCGAGTTTTCGAGGGCCGGAGATACCGTACGACCAAACCTTCGCGGACGATTCGTTCAGAGAGGGATATTTATGATGACATAAAAGAAGCGGTTAAGACTAAAACAGGCTCCGAACTCGAAGGCGGTTTGTATGTAGAAATAGATGAGGATGAAATTGTGGTTAATTCCGATGGGGTGGTTCTTTTGGCGCCGGAGCTGGAAATAGTATGTCCGGCATGTATGGGATTCGGCGGCTGGTTGGGTAATTGTGAGAGATGCGGGGGAAGCGGAAGGGCGAAAACCGTAGAGTTGATACCCTTTCACCTTGAAGGCGTGCTGACTGCCGATGACCGGTTTTCATTTCAATATAAAAAATTTAAGGTGCAGGTGAAAGTTGTTTAACGATGAAGATAGAGTTCAAATATCCGCCCGGTGAGGGAAGCAAAATGATCGAATCCTTTGCCGATGCCCGTTGCTACCCGTACCAAAAGCGGGTGCTCAATGACGGTATGCTGGCCAAGTACAACCTGACCACCGGCTCGGATAAGGAAACTGTATTGAACCTGTATATGAAAAAGGATGGCAGTTCATCATCGGTAATGCTGGAAAAAGGTAATGATGGAATCCTTGAGGAATTGATAAACTTTACTAATTCGGGAATTGATATTCAACCGAGGATAGGTATCGATGAGGCGGGGAAGGGAGACTATTTCGGTCCGCTGGTAATCGCGGCGGTCGGGGTGGATAAGGAATGTGAAATCAGGCTCAGGTCGATTGGAGTAGCCGACAGCAAGAATATTACCGATAAAGGTATTAAGGAACTTGAGCAAAAAATAAAGAAGATTTGCCCGTACAGCGTAGTGCCTATAGGGCCCAAAAAATACAATGAGCTGTATGAATCAATCAGGAACTTGAACAAACTGCTTGCCTGGGGGCATGCCCGGGCGTTAGAGAATATTCTCGATAAATATGATTACCCGAGCGCGATATCGGATAAGTTCTCATCGAAGGATACTTTGAAAAGGGCGTTATTGGAAAAGGGTAAAAAGATAAAGTTGATAGAAAAGGTTCGCGCGGAAGCCGATACCGCCGTGGCGGCGGCATCGATTTTGGCGCGGGCGGAATTTTTAGATAGGTTACGAAAACTTTCGAAGTTATCGGGAGTAACCCTGCCGAAGGGGTGCTCCGGGGAGGTTGTTGCGGCGGGCAAGAGCCTTCTTGAAAAATTCGGCGAGGGGAGTATCCCCAATTATGTGAAACTCCATTTTAAAACCACGCAAAAGGTTTTGGAGTAGAAGGGAGTGATATAATATGCGTTTAGATAAATTGACACAGAAATCGCAGGATGCAATTCAATATGCCGCCGAGATGGCGCAATCGAAAGGGCATCAACAGGTAGAACCGGTTCATATCCTCAAGGCGATGCTTGAGCAGGAGGACTCGCTGGCGTCGGATCTGGTAATCAGGTGCGCAGCGTCGAGCGCCTCTATAAAAGCGGACCTTGACCAGGAAATCGAACTGATACCCAAAGTTTCCGGCGGTGGGTTCGGGCAGACATATCTGTCCAATGAATCCCGTATGGTTTTACAGAAAGCGGCTGAGGAAGCCGAGAATTTCAAGGATGAGTATGTTTCCATCGAGCATATACTTATCGCCATGCTGGAAACGGAAGGCGCGAAAACATCTAAAGTATTATCAAAAGCGGGGCTTACCCGAGATAAACTGATGAAAGCCCTCACCGAGGTCCGCGGCAACCAGCGTGTTACCGACCAGGATCCGGAGAGTAAATACAAAGTTCTGGAAAAATACAGCCGGGACCTGACCGGGTTGGCTACTAAAGGCAAACTCGACCCGGTTATTGGCAGGGATGAGGAGATTCGTCGTATAATCAAGATTCTCTCACGGCGCACCAAGAACAACCCGGTGCTTATTGGTGAGCCGGGCGTGGGTAAAACCGCCATCGCCGAGGGTTTGGCAACCAAGATTGTGGAAGGCGATGTTCCCGAATCACTGAAGGACCGGAAGGTGATCGCCCTTGATTTAGGCGCTTTGCTGGCCGGGTCCAAATTCCGCGGGGAATTCGAGGAACGCTTGAAGGCGATAATCAAGGAAGTGGAGAAATCGCGGGGACAGATAGTGTTGTTCATAGATGAGTTGCATACTATAGTCGGCGCCGGCGCGGTTGGCGGGGCGATGGACGCTTCCAACATGCTTAAACCGGCATTAGCGCGCGGGGAACTGAGATGTATTGGCGCGACCACTCTCGATGAATACCGTAAGAATATCGAGAAAGACGCCGCCCTTGAGCGCAGGTTCGCCCCGGTGGTTATCAATCCGCCGTCGGTGGAAGATACAATTTCAATCCTTCGCGGATTGAAAGAGCGATACGAGGTTCATCATGGCGTTAAAATCCGTGATGAAGCGTTAATCGCGGCGGCGAAGCTTTCCGACAGGTATATCGCCGACCGGTTCCTCCCTGACAAGGCTATTGATTTGATGGATGAATCCGCGGCGGAACTTAGAATTAACATCGACAGCATGCCCGCTGAAATCGATGAGATAGTCAAACGTATCCGCAGGCTGGAAATCGAGCGTGAGGGATTAAAACGGGATAAGAATGCCGGCAGGGAGCTTGAAGATATCGAGGATGAACTCGCTCAATTGCGCAAGGAAGAGGAAATCCTGAAACAACAATGGGAGACCGAAAAACTCATTGTAACCCGCATCCGCAACAACAAGGAAAAGATAGAACAGCTTCGCACTGAAGCCGACCGTGCGGAACGTGAGGCTAATTACGAACGCGCCGCGCAGATTAAATACGGCGAGATTCGTGAACTTGAGCAAAAGCTTGAGGCTGACTCGAAAACCCTTGCGGAAGTGCAAAAGGAGAAGAAGCTTCTTAAAGAAGAGGTTGATGCCGAGGATATCGCGTCGGTGATCAGCAAATGGACCGGAATTCCGGTTACCCGGTTGACCGAGGCGGAATCGGAGAAGCTCCTGAAACTCGAGGATGAATTGAGTATGCGCGTTGTCGGCCAGCCCGAGGCGGTCGAAGCTGTGTCCGAGGTGGTTCGCGCGTCGCGGGCCGGTATGTCCGACCCCGACAAACCGGCGGGGGTGTTTCTCTTTTTGGGACCGACAGGCGTGGGCAAAACCGAGTTAGCCAAAACGCTGGCATTGTCCCTGTTCGATGATGTCAACGCCATCACCCGTATTGACATGTCAGAGTACATGGAAAAATTCTCGGTTTCCCGATTAATCGGAGCTCCTCCGGGATATGTCGGCTACGAAGAAGGCGGGCAGTTGACCGAGGCGGTACGCAGGCGTCCATATTCGGTGATACTCCTCGATGAGGTGGAAAAGGCGCACCAGGAGGTTTTTAACATACTCCTGCAGGCGTTTGATGAAGGCCGCCTTACCGACAGCCAGGGGCGGACGGTTAATTTCCGTAATTCAATATTTATTATGACCTCCAACATAGCCGCGGAATATATTATGGAAAAAGCGAAAGCGATTTCCACGGGACAGGAAGAAGAAGTCTACAGTCAACTGAAAGCTGAATTAATACCCATGTTGACCAAACATTTCCGCCCGGAATTCTTTAACCGTATCGATGAAACCATAGTCTTCAGGCCGCTCGCGCATGAGCACCTGGAGAAAATTGTTGATATCCAGCTTGGATACCTTAACAAACGCCTGAGGGATAAGGAAATCGGGCTTAAGGTTAGCGACGAGATTAAAGCGTTAATTGCCGAACGCGGTTATGATCCTTCGCTGGGCGCGCGTCCATTGAAAAGGGTTCTCGATAAACTCTTGACTCAACCGGTTTCGAAAGGCATATTATCCGGGAAGATAGTCCCCGGCAGTTCCTACGAAGCGGTATTGTCCGGAGACGGGATTGAGTTCCGAGAACTGGAGTCCGGCGAAAAGATAGATGAAACCGTGGAGGTATAGTGCTTAAGAAATATATCGCATTATTGATATTGCTCTCGGTGGCCGCCGCCCTGCTTACGGGGTGCGGCCAGCGGAGCGAAGAAGAACTTTTCACTTATGCACAGCAGGCGCAGGAGAATAACGAGCCGATTGAAGCCGTACGCGCTTACCGGGAGTTGATAGAGACTTATCCAGAAGGGGAGCATACGCCTAAGGCGCTGTTTATGATCGGCTTTGTATATTCCGAACAGGTAGCGGACAGCGGTAAAGCGATAGAAGCTTTTGAGGAATTTCTTTCGCGTTACCCGGAACATGAACTCGCCGAGAGCGCGGGATTCATGGTCAAGGCTTTGAAAGGAGAAACTGCTGACCCGGTGCTTTCCGAGGAGGAGGAAGGGAAGGCCGGTTAGTTTAGTGATTGAGCGCGTCGCCGGGGAACCGAACCAAACCATTTTTTATTGCATCCTCTTAAATGGCGGGTAGCGGCATGGAAATAACATTTAATTGCATGGGACGGCTTATTCGGGTTTTACCGCTTTAACCGAGAACGACAGCGGAATTTTCTTTTCCTTGCCGGGTAACCACCACTTGCCGTCGCGTTCTACCGTGTTATCCACACATTTATCCAGCGCGTATGGAAACTCATGGACGAATTCAATACGCAGGCCCGAATCGCACAGCGCGGTAATAACATCGCCAACGGTCCATGCCCATTCATGCGGGCGGTTTTCAATACGATAACTGGTGTCGCAATAGTCCTTTGCGTCATCATAAATCATGGGTTCATCTTCATGGAAGTATGGTTCATCCTCGGAATCATCGGAAAACATTATTATTATTGGATGGAACTCAAACAGGTAGAAAAACCCTCCACCTTTAAGATGGCTGGCTATCTGCTGTGCCCAGCCATCGAGGTCGTTTAACCATACCAGAACTCCCAATGAAGAGAAAACGATATCGAACTCTTCTTCCAACTGCAAATGCATGTCGTAAATATCGCTTTCGATAAAAGTAGCCGCAAGCTGGGTTTTTTCTGCCAGGCTTCTCGCAAGCCGGATTGATTTTTCCGAAAAATCAACGCCGGTTACTTCTGCTCCAAGGCGCGCGAAGGTCAGGGTATCGAGCCCGAAGTGGCACATCATGTGCAACAACTTCTTATTACGTACCTCGCCTACTTCATCGAGGATGGCTTTGTTGATAATTAGATCTCCGTCGAGAAACTCAGCGACTCTGTAGCCCGGATTTTCATAATGAACCGGCGTTATCTCATCCCAAACCCTGCGGTTTTCTTCCCGGTATCCGCGATATTTATCCATGGGGAAATCTCCATATCCTTTTAGCTTTAAGCTTTTGAAATTAATAATTGATTATCGTTGAAAATTCAATTAATTTGTTGGTTTAAAGCGAAAGGAAGGATTTCATGAAAGTTGCAATCGGCTCTGACCACGCTGGTTACGAATTAAAGGAAAAAATTAAAGCGCATCTTGAGGGCAAATTCGAGTTGACGGATTTCGGTACCCATTCAACCGATTCAACCGATTATCCCGACTATGCTAATAAAGTAGCCTGCGGGGTAGCTTCCGAGAATTTCGAAAAGGGAATACTCGTATGCTGGACTGGTAACGGAATGGCTATGGCCGCTAACAAAATCAAGGGTGTGCGCGCGGGTTTGTGTCTGAACGAGCGTATGGCGGAGTTGACCCGTCAGCATAACGATGCCAATGTCCTGTGCCTGCCATCGTTGTTTGTTAAGCCTGAAGATGCCATAGTTATCGTGGATAAATTTTTTGACGCTGAATTCGAGGGCGGGCGCCACAGCAGGCGGGTTACCAAGATTGAACAAATGGAGTGCGGGGGCGGTTTTACGAATATAAGGTAAACAGAAACTTTGGAGTATGGATATGTCTGAATTACAGAATGTAGATCCCGATATTTTTGAAGCAATAAAGAAAGAAGCCCGCCGTCAGGCGGAAACATTGGAATTGATCGCGTCCGAAAATTTCGTATCCACACCAGTGCTGGAAGCGATGGGTTCGGTAATGACCAACAAGTACGCTGAGGGATACCCCGGCAAGCGTTATTACGGAGGGTGCGAGTTCGTTGATCTCGGAGAGGACCTGGCCCGCGACCGGGCAAAAGAACTTTTCGGTTGTGAACATGTCAATGTCCAGCCCCATTCCGGTTCACAAGCCAATATGGGAGTCTATTTCTGCTGTCTGCAACCCGGCGATACTGTACTGGGACTGAATCTCTCCCACGGCGGGCACCTGACCCACGGTCACCCGATTAATTTCTCCGGCAAATATTTTAATATCGTAGCCTACGGTGTTGATAAAGAATCTGAGGTTATCGACTATGATGAATTAGCCAAAATCGCTAAGGAAGCGAAGCCGAAACTGATAATCGCCGGAGCGTCGGCATACCCAAGAACTCTTGATTTCAACAGATTCCGGGAGATATGCGATGATGTAGGAGCCATGCTTATGGTCGATATCGCCCATATCGCGGGCCTGGTTGCCGCCGGACTGCATCCGTCGCCGGTACCGGTGGCTGATTTCGTTACAAGCACAACCCATAAAACCCTGCGGGGTCCCCGGGGCGGGATGATTATGTGCAAAGAGAAATATGCTTCTGATCTTGACCGTGAAGTTATGCCCGGAATACAGGGCGGCCCGTTGATGCATGTAATCGCCGCGAAAGCGGTGGCATTCAAAGAAGCATTACAACCGGAATTCAAGGAATACCAGAAGCAGATAGTTGCCAATGCCTCCGCTCTCGCAGATAAACTTATGGCTCGCGGGTTGAAACTGGTCTCGGGCGGCACCGATACCCACCTTATGCTGGTAAGTTTTATCGACAGGGGAATCTCCGGCAAAAAAGTGGAAAAAGCATTGGAAAAGGCTGGTATCACTGTTAATAAAAACACAGTTCCGTTTGATCCCAAAAAGCCGTTTGTCACCTCGGGCATCCGCATCGGGACTCCGGCGATTACTACCCGCGGCATGAAAGAGCCGGAAATGGAGATAATCGGGGATTTCATTGCTGATGTTATCGATAATATCGGCGATGAAGACAAATACGCCGAAGTAAAAGACAGGGTTAAAGAGCTTTGCGCGAAGTTCCCGCTCTATGAAAACCGCTATTAGGGAGAATTATGGTAGTTGAATTTTCGCTTATACCGATGGATGTCGGTCAATCGCTGTCGAAATATGTCGCCCAGGCCCTTGAGGTCGTAGAGGAATCCGGTCTGAACTACCGGATTACGCCCATGGGCACGATCATCGAGGGCGAATGGGACGAGGTGATGGACGTTATTAAACAGGCGCACAACGGGCTTCTTGAATCCGCTCCCCGGGTCTATACCCGGATTGTCATTGATGACCGCAAGGGTGAAGGAGGGAGGCTGGACAAAAAGGTCGCGTCCGTCGAACAGAAGCTGAACCGGGAATTAAGGAAATGATGAATTCGGATGAACCCGGCATTAAAGTCGTGTTATGCACTACCTCCGGTATTGCCGAGGCGGAAAAGCTCGCCGGGTCATTGGTAGAAGCAAAACTCGCCGCCTGCTGCAATATCATTCCAGCGATAAGGTCGGTTTACTTCTGGGATGGGAAGGTGCGGAATGATGAGGAAGCCCTGTTGATAATTAAGACCGCGGATGAGAATCTCCAGGAGTTGACTCAAAAGATTAAAGGGATTCACAGCTATGACCTGCCTGAGATAATCTCGATTTCCGTTGACGGCGGCAGTGCCGAGTTTATAAAATGGGTTAAGGATAATTCTTAGAGGATACTATAGATGAAATCATTCAAGATAAATAACGGTTACCTTCTCCGGCTCGATAAGGGAGAGGAAGTTGTCAGTTCGGTGTTGAATTTCGTGGAGGATGAAGGAATCGGTTCAGCCATGGTTACCGCTATCGGGGCGGTTACCGACTGTGTGCTGGGATACTTCGACCGGGAGCGGAAGACATATCTCAACAAAAACTTCAATGATATTTACGAACTCGTGTCCTTGAACGGGAATATCACCTTCTTCGACGGCAAGCCCGTACTCCATGCCCATGTTTGCCTGGGAAATCCTCATTTCGAGATATTCGGCGGCCATTTTTTCTCTGGCATGGTCGCGGTTACCGCGGAGATTTTTATCATAGAAACCGGGTCCCGGATTACAAGGGCGCACAATGCAGAACTGGATTTGAATCTTATCGACTCGGAAGAAAATGGTTAGACCGTCGGGAATAATTACAATCATAACCGATTTCGGCCATGATGATTATTTTGTCGGAGCGTTAAAAGGGGCTATGCTGACCCAGAATCCCGGCGCGCGATTGGTCGATGTTTCGCACGATGTCCTGCCCGGGGATATCAGGCACGGCGCGTATATACTTGCCAATAGTTATCCTGAATTCCCCCCGGGTACTGTTCACTATTGCGTGGTCGACCCCGGCGTTGGTTCTTCGAGAAAGCCGCTTGCCATTTATAGCAATGAACACTATTTCGTGGTTCCGGACAATGGCATTGTCTACCCCGGAATAGCCGAGTTTCCCTATAAAGCCTATGAAATTAACCCGGGTTATCTCAGCGGCGCCGACATTTCAAGAACATTTCACGGCAGAGACATATTCGCTCCAACTTCCGGATTGCTCTCCTCCGGCTTGGATATATCTGAATTGGGAGAACAGGTAGAGCTAATTACCCATTATGCTTTTCCGGAACCGGAAAAAATCGAAACCGGGTTGAAGGGCGAGGTTCTGCATATAGACCGGTTTGGAAATATCGTAACCAATTTCGAAAATGGAATTCTCAAATATTTTGATAGTCCCGTGCTTATGGCCAATGATTTCAAAGTTGAGCTTGTTTTCGATTATTATCACGAAACCCCCGGCAATAAGCCATTTATCATCAGGGGTTCCGCGGGATTTCTGGAAATCTCGGTCAGGGATTCTTCGGCGAAGATGAAACTCGGAGTCGGCGTGGGGGCGGAGTTGTTGTTGACTGGAGAATGATTTGAAAAATAATAATCGCCCTTCCTGGGATTCATATTTCATGTCCATGGCCGAACTGGTCAGCAGGCGTTCTACTTGCCTCAGGCGGCAGGTGGGAGCGGTAATCGTAAAAGAAAAACGATTGCTGGCAACCGGTTACAATGGCGCGCCTTCCGGATTGCCCCATTGTTTGGATATAGGGTGTATGCGGGAGAAACTGAAAGTCCCATCGGGTGAGCGGCATGAATTGTGCCGTGCTATTCACGCCGAGCAAAACGCGCTGGTACAGGCGGCGTCATTCGGAGTGTCGGTCAGGGGAGCGGTTATCTATTCAACCACTTATCCCTGCAGTTTATGCGCTAAGATGCTGATAAACGCCGGTATAACCGGAATAATCGTCAAGGATGGTTATCCCGATAAGATGGCTTCGGAGATGCTGGAACAAGCCGGAATAGAAGTACGTACCTTCAAAGATGACGAGAAAGGTATTTCTGAGAACTATGACGATTTGCTCTTGCCTGATGAGGGATTGAAAAAATGAGATGTCCATATTGCAGCGGTCAATCCGATAGAGTTGTTGATTCCAGATCAGTAGCCGGCGGTGAAGCAGTTCGCCGGCGGAGGGAATGCACGTCGTGCGGCAAACGATATACAACTTATGAGTACGTGGAGCATTCCGGATTGCAGGTCGTTAAAAATGATGGCAAGCGCGAGGAATTTAATCGCGGTAAGTTGGTAAATGGAATAATGCTGGCCTGCAAAAAGCGCCCGGTTTCCAAGGCATCCATCGATAAAATCGGCGAAGATATTGAAAACATGGTTTTCCAGGAATCCAAGGGCGAGGTTACATCCCGCAGGATTGGCGAATTGGTTATGGACAAACTCCGGGAGCTCGATGATATCGCCTATGTAAGGTTCGCTTCTGTATACCGCAATTTCAGGGATAAAGATGAATTCCTCGAAGAATTGAAAGAACTTCCCCAGACAATGACCGTAATTAAATCCAATGGCGGCAGGCAGGGCTTCGACCGCGGTAAGATGATTAAGGGAATCAGGATGGCCTGTAATAAGCGCCCGGTCAGCGAAGAAGCTATCGAGAAAATCGCCGATAAAGTTATATCTGGCCTTAACCCCAATGATAAAGGGGAGGTGGGCAGTAAAGATATAGGGCGATTGATATCCGAAGAACTGCGCCATATTGACGAAGTGGCTTATGTCCGGTTCGCCTCGGTTTACCGTAATTTTCAGGATAAGAGCGAATTTTTAAACCAGTTGAAAGATTTGCTTGGCGATTGATAGATGACAGAGGATCGTGATTCCAAAGAGATGCCTTTTCTCGAACATTTGGAAGAGTTGAGAAGGCGCATATTGAAGAGCCTGGCGGCGATATTGATTTTTGGAATTGCCGCTTTTTTCTTCTCTGATTTCATCTTTGATTTCCTGCAGTATCCCCTGCAGAAAGCGGTACCGGATATACAACTTCATTTTTTCGGCGTGACCGAGGCGTTCCTAACAAGGATAAAACTTGCCCTGCTTGGCGGCGTTTTTTTTGCTATGCCGATTATTCTCTATCAGCTCTGGCAGTTCGTGGTCCCCGGCTTGCTCGAGAGTGAAATAAAAGTAATTATCCCGCTGATGATCGTATCTACTATCTTCTTCGTTATAGGTTCCGGGTTTTGCTTTTATGTAGTCGCCCGTTATGGATTGAAATATCTCATAATCGCCAACCAACCCCCGGATACCCTGCCAATCCTTGGACTGGGCTCGTATTACTCCTTTATAATGTGGCTGATGATAGCCTTCGGTCTTGTTTTCGAACTTCCCGTAATCGCCTACTTTTTGGGCAAAATCGGAATTATTAATTCGAAGATGATGGCCAGCGGGCGGCGTTACGCGATAATCGGAATCCTGCTTGTTTCCTCGTTCATTACACCACCGGATCTGTTCACCCAGGTTACTCTGGGTGTACCGCTATACCTTCTTTACGAAGCGAGTATAATAGTGGTTAGGCTTACCGGCAGGAGGGAAAAACCACAGGAGGATATTGATTAACGCTTATTTATTCTTGCGTCTTCAGTGAGGAACCATTAAAATCCAATCGAACTAATAACTGGTGCTATTTGCGACCTGAAGTTTACTAATTAAATATGAAATGGTGTGATTATGAATAAATGGTTAGCCGCAATTAGACTTCCTTTTCTAACGGCGTCAGTAATCCCGGTGTTGGTCGGGGTAGCCCTGGCATACTATGAAACCGGGCAATTCAACTGGATTACAGCATTATTGACAGCGATAGCCGCCGCTTGTCTACATACGGGCGCGAACATGTCCAATGATTATTACGATCATAAGACAACAGACGATGATATAAACGAGACCCCGACCCCATTTTCGGGGGGGAGCAGGGTTATCCAGAACGGCCTTTTAACGCCGGGAACCGTTATCAGCGCCGCTCTCGCCTTTTATGGGGCGGGCATAATTATCGGTCTTTATCTCTGGTCTGCTACTCCCGGAAATCTCGTACTTTACCTTGGATTAATAGGGTTCCTTTCCGGGTTCCTTTACACGGCAACTCCCATCAAAATTGGTTATCATGGATGGGGCGAACTTACCGTGGGGCTAAATTTCGGCATCCTCGAAGTTCTGGGCGCTTACTATGTCCAGACCGGCAATTTTGCGTGGTCTCCGGTTATCGCCGGGATACCGGTTTCCTTTTTAATCGCCGCCGTCCTTTACATTAACCAGTTTCCCGACTATGAAGCCGATAAAGCTGTCGGCAAAAACCATTGGGTGGTTAAACTGGGCAAGAAAAAGGCCAGGTTATGGTATAATATCCTGATGTTTGGAACATATCCCGTGGTTGTTCTCGGAGTAATATTCGGGGCGCTCAGTCCCTTTGCCCTTATAATACTGGCAACTCTGCCGCTGGCTATAAAAGCGGCAAGAATTCTCAAGGTTCATTATGATAAAATAGAAGAGCTTCTTCCGGCAAATGCCCTTACTATTCAGGTCCACCTGATGTTCGGGTTGTTACTGGCGGTCGGATTCGTGGCCGCGAAATTCCTGGATCATCTGATTTAATATATCAACCTCGATTAATAAAATGGAGGTTTTTCGGTTGCTGACGATATAGTTAATATAGATTTGGAACTATAATCTATCCCTAACTTGTTATGATTACAGTAGAATAGGTCAGCGTCATGTCATTTAGAATCAGCCTCTCAATATTAAAATACCTGTTTTTATCTGTTTTTATAATTTTAATATACTCCCCGGGCGCTTCCGGCCAGTATTATTTCGGGCAGAACAAAGTTCAATACACCGATTTCGATTGGCAGGTTTTATCATCAGAACATTTCGATGTTTACTTTTATCCGGAGGAGCGGAATGTTGCCGAGACCGGCGCGCGTTATGCCGAGGATGCCTACAAACAATTAAGCGCTGATTTCGCGATGGTCATAGATAAAAAAATACCGCTTATAATCTACAGCTCTCCGGCATATTTCACCCAGACCAATGTTATTCCCGGGCTGTTACCAGAAAATGTGGGCGGATTCACCGAGTTTTATAAAGAACGGGTAGTGGTTCCCTTCAACGGCTCCTATAACAATTTCAGGCGGGTTATCAAGCATGAGTTAGTCCATGTATTTACTTTCAATAAACTTTTCTACAACGCCCATAAGCGGAAAAAATTAAGGATAGCATCTCCTCCGCTCTGGTTTACCGAGGGAATTGCGGAGTTTTTATCCGAAAAGCGGGACGCGCCGGAAATAGATATGATTGTCGGCGATTATTACCTCAACGGCCGTCCGATTTCTCTTTATGATATGTATTACATGGGGGGAGCATACCCTATTTATAAACTGGGGCAGGCGTTCTGCCAGTTCGTTGACAGCACTTATGGTTCCGGAAAGGTAATGCTTCTCTTTGAAAACTGGCATAAAGGTGAGGATTTCGAGGAAATACTTACCCTGACCCTTGGAGAATCCTTCGACGAGATTAACAAAAAATGGATGTATTCCCAGAAGAAGAAATATTATCCGATGTTGTCCGAAGGGGACCTCCCTGATTTCGTTGCCGATAAACTTACCCGCAAGGGGTTTAATGTTAAACCACAATTCTATCGCGATGCCGACAGCGTCAATTGGATTATTTTCAAAGCCAACCGAATGGGTTATTCGGGAATCTATGGTTTACGGCTGGATAACCGGCGGCTGGTGTCTTTTGTAAAGGGGGAAAGATCTGCCAATTACGAATCCCTGCACCTTTTAGAAAGCTCGCTGGCGGTTTCCGATAATGGATTGATGGCCTTTATTTCGAAGAAAAATGAATCTGACCAGGTAAATATTTATAATCTCGAAACGCGGCGTATCGTCGATCGTTTCGAGTTCGATGATTTGGTCAGGATATCGTCACCCGATTGGAGTCCCGATGGCAAAAAGCTTGTCTTTTCGGGAATCACGAAGAGGGGGCATTCGGATATTTATATTTGTGAACATACCGGGGAGGATCTGCAAAGATTAACAGATGATGTTTACAGGGATTCATCGCCGAAATTTTCTCCCGACGGTACCCGCATTGTCTTTTCTTCCGACCGTGGAATATGGGGTCATGATGGCCGGCCGGGATTGTATCTCTTTGATTTGAAACATGGTAGCATTAGAACGCTCATAGATAATGACAATGGATATTACTCTCCCGATTGGTCATCCGGCGGGGATTCGGTTATCTTTACCAGCGCCGCTGGAGGGGCGACAAATATCTATATTTTATCCGGGATAAAAAACGGCCACATGAAGTTCGCCAGGATAACTGACCTGCCGACCGGCGCTTTTGACCCGGCATTCGCTTTCGGGGATAGCTCCATAGTATTCTCTTCATTTTCATCAGGGACATTCGATCTATATAATCTTGGCGCGTCTGCCGCGGAAGATTCAACCGCCGGCGATTCCCTGGAAATTGAACCGTATTTTTCCTCGTGGGAACCGCCCAAATTGAATGGTGAATTGAAGAAGGGAGTGCTTTCATACAAAACCAAGTATTCATTGGATATCGCCCAATCGGTGGTTGCCTACGACGCCCTTGTAGGCCCGGTGGGAGGGCTTCAACTTGCCTTTACCGATATGCTCGGTAATCACCAGTATTATTGCGTGGTCTCCAACTCAGCCAATAGTTCGCGTGATTTCGCCAAGCGGTTTAACATCGCGGTTACATATTTCAACCGCGAGAAACGGATCAATTGGGGCATTGGCGGCTACCGTTTCAAGTATGACCTGTACAACGAATTCGATGGTGATTACACTGAACAACAATTCGGCGTAGTTGGCTTGATGTCATACCCATTCGGCAGGTTCAGGAGAATGGAGCTGACCACTTACCTGCGTCAATACGAAAAGGAGTACATACTCTTCGATGAACGGATCAAGGGCTTGCTGTTCACCCCGTATCTTTCATATATCAAGGATACCAGCATCTGGGAGCAAACCGGACCGATTGAAGGAATGCGGCTTAACCTCACAGTCGGGGTATCCTATAACGTAAAAACAGGCGAGCAATTCAGCAGGCTATTCCTCGGCGATATCAGGAAATACTTTCGCATTTCCAATTACAGTTGTTTCGCTACGCGGCTTTTCTACATTACTTCGGGCGGCAAGGATCCCCAGCGGTATTTCCTCGGTGGAAGCTGGTCGCTTAGGGGATATGGTTTCCGTTCATTCTATGGCAGGAACATCTTTTTGTCTTCTTCAGAAATACGCTTCCCCTTAATCGATGCTATTTTCATCGGCCTGCCGGTAGGTAATTTCGATTTCCGTGCTATCAGGGGCGCCCTGTTTTTCGATGCCGGGGATGCCTGGGATGATGATTTTGACCGGCTTAAGGGCAGTTTTGGATTGGGCGCGAGGGTTAACCTGGGCGCCTTTGTAGTCCTCCGGTTTGATTTCGCCCATCGCACCGATTTTAAAACTGTATCCAAGAAAACCTACTTCGACTTCTTCTTCGGGTGGAATTTCTAATGCGCGGATTAAGGTTTTTTATCTATTTTTTATTGTCCGCCGTAATTTTGTTTGCTGGTTGCTCAAAGACGATTAAATACCGGGTTCAAGGGGAAGCCGATCTAACATCTGATGAAGGCTGGCGTTATCTTCGTTACGATGAAAATAATACCGGATTCGTTGACCGCCATGTGCGTATACCGCTCGAAAAAGAGTGGGAATATAAAACCAGCGCGGAGGTTAATGCGCAGATACTCGGGCACAGGGATTTTATCCTGGCGGGGGACTTAAGTGGAAAACTCTACATGATAGGCGCTCAATCAGGTAAAAAACTCGGCAAGATGAAATTTAAGGGGGGATTCGCCGCCGCCCCTTACCTGGGAGATCCCATTTTATACTTCGCGACCGATATCAAGGGCAGTAAAACAGGCGCTTTGAATTATCGCAGGGGAAAACTTATGTGGGAAGCTCCCGGCAGGGATTTCATCGGCCAGGTATCTCTGGGCTGGGGGATCCTTTATACAGGCGAAATAGATGGCCGGCTTACCGCATGGCGCGCGGTTGACGGCGCCGAAGTCTGGAAGAAAGATTTAGAAGGCGCGGTTGCCAGTGGTTGTTTTCTGCAGGATACCATTATTTACGCGGCTACCGAAGGCGGTTTTCTATATGCTTTTGATTATCGCACAGGAAAGGAACTTTTCCGCGGGGACTATGGAGCCACATTCCAGGGCCATATAACCAGCGATGGCAGATCACTTTATTTATGCTCCTATGACAGCACTGTATTTAAAATCGATTCCCAAAATGGCGAAGTCCAGCGGAAATTTATTGCCGAAGGTTCCATCCGTTGCGGCGTTGCTCTCGCCGGAGATACGCTGTATGTTTGCTCAACGAGCGGCAACCTTTACGCTTTGGACCGCAATACATTACGGCAATATTTCCGGCTCGATACCGGTTCGCCTGTCATGGTCCCGCCCCTGATAACCAGCGACAAAGTATTCGTCGCTTCCCTGAATGGAATTTTGTATGTTATTGACAGGTTTTCCGGTGAGAATATTTATGAATATGATGCCGAGAGCCCTATTGTCTCAGCGCCCTTGCTATTCAACGGTTTAGTAATTTTCAGTTGTGAAAACCGCCGCGTTTACGCTATCAGATAATTGATACACCATCTAAAGTTTGGCATAAGTGTGCCGTTATTGTAAACAGGGTATTAAAGAAGTACGTATTCTATACGCAGTTCAATGCATAAATAATATTCGGAGAAATGATGAACCGCGATATTACTCGTACCGATCTGAATTTTAATTTCCTGACGCATATCAGCGGATTGGTTAGAGATATACATGCGTCAATTATGAAGACGCAGATATACCCGCCAGGCCATCGGATGGTTGGTAAGTTCATGGAAAAGCCTCTTGCCGAGTTGGAAAAAATCTTCAAAATTAAACAAAAGTTAACTATTGAATTGCAGAGCAACAGTATATCTTCGGAAGGTCTGCTACTGCCTGCTAATAAGTACACCAATGAATTCGGGCAGGCAATGATTCGCAACCGTATCAATAATATCGTATTCGATTCCGATGTTTGGAAAGAAGATTTCCATCTTACTTTTGTTTACTTCTATGGAAATAAAGCGATTGCGGGGGATTTCAAAGCCATGCTCGAACAAGCGGATATTGAATCAATTAAAATAAACGTGGCGAACCCCCTGAGACTTTTTCCATTTGAGCAAAGCGGGTATTTTGAGAATGACCCTCGACTTATAGCGCGCAATCAAATTGCTGAAATCCTGAGGAAGGAACCATGTATTGCCGTTGCCGCTAAAATAGGCTGGCCTCTTGAAGACGACGAGGTGATAACCCATTATGGCTTTGACCTCCGTAGAAAAGCATTGGCTATCGTTGGAGAGGATTTACTTAAAGAAATGCAACTCGATAAGATTCTGGAAAGCTTCCGGAAATTCGCTTCGGAGAGAAAAGATATTCTTGCCCAACCCCCCGAAGAAATTATCATAGGCATGAAGAAATTTTTTGATTTTATCGGGACTGTTCATGGCAGGTCATCATCCGCCCTGGAGTTTCGCAATGCTTTCAGAGATTGCGGATTCAGCGATGAAAACATCGGTAACTTTTTCGATAACCTTTCCGCTGTGCGCTTACAGGCCAGCGATAATGCTGGAACGATGAGCAAAATGCTTGAAACCGGCAATATTGATACAAACTACGAAGAGGAGTTTAACGAGACTATTGACAAACTTGTGGGCGGAAACCTGTGGGATGGTGTTGAGGAGTTAGCGAATTCATTGTTCAACAACCTGAACTCCCATGATAATGATATTGTCGAAAAATCGCTTTTATTATCAAAGGAGCTTATCAACCGGGTTTTAAAGAATTCCTTTAACGAGATTTATGTTAAATTCTTAAAAACCTTCGAAGAGTGGGGTAAAAGGTTATCGCATTCGGAGCCTATGGCCAGGTTAAACGCATTTACGGTTAAACAACTTTTAGAAAATAAGAAATACCAGGATGCCCTGCCGCTGGCTTCTCTTTTCGGTGAGATGGGCTTCGAACGGAAAATTTCCGATGCCATTAAGAGCACAATAATCGATAGCCGGCTATCTCAACAGGTGGCGGAGGATTTCATAAAACCCAATAAAAGCAACAGGAAATTTCTGTTTGAACTTGGGCTGGATTTGGGAAGTCCTGCTCTGGTTGAAAAGCTATTGCCATATATTGCTGATAATGACAAAGATCTGCGGTCAAGCATATTGAGGATTATTACCGCATCCGGAGAGAACGCGTTTCCGGTCATTGAGAAGTTTATACAGGATACAATAGGTTTTGTGCGTGAAAATGACGGAAAAACCCTGCAAAACCAGGAATGGTTTACTCTAAGAAATATTATAACCGTTATCAAGAACATCGGTTCGGAGCAGGGAATACCATTGTTAGAGAAAATGAAGGATGATCCGGATAACCGGATTCGCATGGAGATTATCAGGTCTCTCGAAAACATTAAAGCCGAAAAATCCCTGGATCTATTAACAGAATTTGCAAATGATAAAGACGAACATATCCGCGATACGGCAATAATTACTATCGGCCTTATGGGCCTTAAAGAATCATTCGAAATCCTTCGTGGAATATTAGAGAAAAATCCTCATCTTCACCAGCAAGCATTGACCGCTATGGGCTATCTGAAAAGGCCCGAAAGCGAAGAGTACCTGATACTTCTCTATAAGGAACCTGAGTTATTGAAAAACTTCGGATATTCTAAAGAGGAAATCGAAAGCGTCGGATCCGCGGCGGAGACGGTACTGAAGAAGACTGCCAATAAGGAATTCAAGAAGCTTAATAAGAATACCCGCAAAAGGTCCCTGCCTTTCTTTAAAAAATAGTCAATCCAATTCCTTATCAACCACCCCCTGCCTTTGCGGTTATTTTGATTGACATCCATTTTAATCGATGTTAAAATGAAAACTTATATCATTAGCAAAACCATGACCCACTTAATCAATAAAATCGATAAGTTACTCGCCGAAAACTATGGCGATAAACAACTTATAAAACACCGCGACCCGGTCGGGGAATTGGTGAACACAATTCTCTCCCAAAACACCTCGGATGTCAATCGCGATAAAGCCTTTAACCGGCTTAAGGAACGTTTTCCGGAATGGGAGCAGGTAGCCGAAGCGCATACCAACTCGATCAAAGCGATGATTAAGCCCGGAGGGCTTTCGGCGGTGAAAGCCCCGAGGATAAAGAAGATATTAAATGAAATCAGGAACGGCAATGGAAGGATAGACCTTTCAAACCTGTATGAAATGAAACCCGATGAAGGATTAAAATATTTAACCTCGTTTAACGGCGTTGGATTTAAAACGGCCGCCTGTGTTTTGCTATTCGCCTGTGGAAAAGAGGTATTCCCGGTCGATACTCATATATATAGAACATCTAAGAGAATTGGCTTAGTAGATGATAAGGCGGACCGGGAGAAAGCATTTGAAACGATGAACTCGCTCGTACCCGGTGGGATAGCCTATAGATTACACTTGAATATGATTCAGCTTGGAAGGAAGATATGCCGCCCTAAACGCCCGTTGTGCGGGGAATGTCCGTTGAATAAAATGTGTAAATCGGCTTTTAAGATATAGTAGATAATTAATATGGTCAGGTCAGTATATTATCATCCCGAAAAAGGGACCAAAATACTTGAAGGGGTCGCGGATTTCACTCCGCTTATAGAAGAAACCGGTTCTCTGCTGTGGGTTGATATGCTTAATCCCACAGATGAAGAGGCATACTGCCTGACTCATGATTTCCAGTTTCACCCGCTGGCTGTTGAAGACGTGGTTACCCGCCAGCATTCTCCCAAGGTTGATGAGTTCTCCGACCATTTGTTTATCGTCTTTCATACGGCGTTTTACAATCCCGGGGAAGAAGGGCTTGGTTCGGATGAGATCTATGTGTTCTTCAGCGATAAATACGTGGTTACGGCCCGTTATAAGGATTTTAAATCGTTGGAAAACCTTTTTACCCGCGCCACCAAGGATGAGCGTATTTTAAAAAGAGGGGCCGATTTTCTTTTGCATAATATTCTCGATTATCTCGTGGATGACTATAATAACGCGTTAAAGCTTTTCGACCATAATATTCAGGAACTGGAGGAAGAGGTTTTTCATGACCCCGGCAAAGAGATGCTCCGCAGGATTTACGAGTTAAAAGAAGATATAATCCATCTGAAACAAATCGTTTCGCCGCAGAGGGATATATTACGCAGTTTTACCGGCGCCCGTTACTCACTGATAGGTCCTGATACTTATATATATTTCAGGGATGTCTATGACCATTTAACCGAGGTTGATTACCGGGCCAATAGTTACCGGGACCTGCTGGCGTCGGTACTTGAGGCCTATTTTTCTTCCGTTTCCCAAAAAACCAATGAAATCATGCGTATCCTCACCGTTTTTGCCAGCATATTTATTCCCCTGACTTTTATAACCAGTCTTTATGGAATGAACTTCGCGTTTATGCCGGAGCTCCAGTGGAAATGGGGTTATTTCGCGGTTATAGGTTTATGCGTAGCGGTGACGGCTCTTTTATTTATTTATTTTAAAAGAAAGAAATGGTTATAAAATATTTTCGAAACTTCTTGCTATTAGTTTCGATATATATTAATAATGTCGGATTTTGGTAAACGCGGTTTGAAGAGTAGAGTTTGACATATTGAGAAATCTAATATCACTTCTGTCAATATTATTTATAATCCTGGGCGCGGTTTTACCTGTTGAAAATGCTGTGTCGGTAACTTTGACCATTGACGAAGCGCTCAAGAGGGCGTACAGCCATAACAGAACCTATCTGCAGGCATTGCAGGAGGTTAAGAAAGCGTCCGCCCGGATTGTCGAAGCCCGCGCGGGAGCGTTTCCGGTAATTTCTTTTGCCGGAGATTATACCCGCAACTGGGAACCGAATGTTTTTTACATCGCTATGGGCGACGAAGTCCAGAAATTAAAAATCGGTCAGGATAACTCCTGGTCGGCCGGGATTTCACTCACCCAACCTATCTGGCTCGGCGGTAAAGTCGGTACCGCGCTTAGTATAGCCAAAACATACAAAAAGTACTCCCGGCAATCACTGGTAACCGCTTATAACGAAGTCCGGCTGGAGGTTTATCGGAAGTACTATGGATTTATCCTCGCCCGGGAAATGGTGCGTGTCGCCGAAAAGGCCTACGACTTGGCGAAATCCAACCGGGAAAATGTGGATAAGATGTTTTCAAAGGGTACCGTATCCGAGTTCGACTTGCTGAGGGCCAAGGTGGATGAAGCCAATGCCATGCCTCCATTGATAGAAGCCAGGAGCGCGGCCAAAACGGCGGAAGACGCTCTTAAATCGACATTGGGAATGGAGCTTTCCGAAGATATTAACGCGGTTGAGGAATTCAAGATCGCCGAAGCGGATACTATTCTCAAACAGCCGGTTGAATATTACCGGTCAATGGCGCTCAAGCGCAGGAGCGAATTAAAGGAATTGGAGTATACCATCGAAATGCTCGATAAAAATATCCGCCTGGAAAAGTCGGCGTACTTGCCATCTCTGATATTTAACACCAACCTCGCCTGGGTAGCCCAGAGGGATGACTGGAAACTGACATCCGATGATTGGAGCAGGAGCATCACCAGTTCCATCCAGCTTCAAATTCCAATCTTTGAGGGATTCGGCCGTTCGGCGAAGGTTAAACAGGCTCATGTAGATAAAACCCAATCGGAACTTGGCTACCAGCAGTTGAAGGATGGCGTTGAACTTGAAGTTAACAATGCCTATGGCGAGTTAAAAAAGGCGATTGAAAACTACAATGCCCAGCAGAAAACCGTGGAGATGGCCCGTGAGGGTTTGCGTATTTCCGAGCTCCGATATAAAAATGGCATCGGGACCCAGCTTGAGGTCAAAGATGCCCGTACAGCTCTTATAAGGGCGGAGACTAATCTTGTTAATGCCCGTCACGGTCTGGCTGTTTCCAGGGCGGCATTCGAAAAAGCAATTGGAATTATAGAACCGGATATAGAGAAATAGGTTTATCATGCGCTACTTAAAATACATAGGATTCTTGCTGTTTGTTGTTGCCATACTGGTTTTAAATGGCTGTGGCGGGGGCGGTGAACAGGAAAACCAGCAGACCCTGACTATGCCGATTGCCGTGGAGGTCGCCCCAATCGAAAGCGGCGATATTGAGCTCCGAAAGACCTACGGCGGCAATGTTGAAGGTATAGAGCAATCAGATGTCTACGCCAGGATTCCTGAAACAGTTGAAGAAGTCAAAGTGAAATTAGGGCAAAAGGTCAACGCGGGAGAAGTGCTGGTGATACTGGATAAAACCGGGCCGAATTCCCGCTATGTTCAGTCGAAGGCGGCGTATGAAAACGCGCGCAAGGATTATGAAAGGATGAAATACTTATATGAGGAAAAGGCCGTTGCCGAGCAGGCTTACGACCAGGCTTTTACCGCTTATAAAGTCGCCGAAGCCGATTATAACTCGGCGGCCGCGCTGGTCAATCTCAAGAGTCCTATAGATGGGGTTATTACTGCGATTTCGGTTACTATTGGTCAACAGGCGGTTGTTGGCAAACCGCTTGTAACAGTCGCCCGCACTGACAGCCTGCTTATACGTTTCATGGTCGGCGAAAACGATGCCCGTAAAATAAAGATTGGTTCGAGCGCTAAAATTATTATCGGTGATGAAGGCGGGCGCGTCATTATGGGCAAAGTCGTCCGCGTGGCTGATTCCGCGGATCCGGGTACGAGGGGTTTTGAAGTTGAAGTGGAAACAGCTAATCAGAACAACTGGCTGAAACCGGGTACCTATGTGAAAGTTGGATTGGTGCTCGAAGAATATGATGATGTTCTCCTCGCGCCCACAAAAGCGATTCTTCTAAAAGAGGGTACTTCCTATGTGTTCAAGTACGACCAGGGTCACGCCGCCCGCGTTACTATCGAAACCGGGGGTTCTTCCGAAGGCAAAACGATAGTACTTTCGGGACTTGAGCAGGGCGATAGGATTGTTACCGAAGGAAACAACCTGGTTGTTGAAGGCGATTCCCTGAAAGTGATAGAAAGCTCCAGATAGAGATATGTATTTAGCTGATTCTTCCATAAAAAGGCCCGTTACCGCCACAATGCTTATATTGGGGCTGGTAGTGCTGGGTTTGACATCGTTTTCGCAAATGGATGTCGACCTGTGGCCTGACATCGATATTCCGTATGTACTCGTGCAAACCGTTTATCCGGGAGCAAACCCGGACGCCGTGGAGACCGAAGTTACGATTAAAATAGAGGAAGCGGTTAACCAGGTTTCGGGGCTTGACCATATCCAGTCTATTTCCGGTGAAGGGTATAGTATTGTAGTAGCCGGTTTTGTGCTCGAAAAAGACGGTCCCACCGCCGCCCAGGAAGTTCGCGAAAAGGTGGCCGGAATACGCGCTGAACTGCCCGATGACGTGGAGGAGCCGGTTATTCAGAGATTTGATTTTGATGCCGAACCGATTATGTCGGTGGTCATTTCAGGTGAACGTCCTATCAGGGAAATTACTGAATATACGCGGATTAATATCAAGCGTCGTTTTGAATCCATTCAGGGCGTGGGCGCTGTTCGACTTGTCGGCGGTTCTCTCCGGGAAATTCTCGTGGAGGTAGATCCTGCAAAACTCGAGGAATTTGGATTTTCCATAAACCAGATAAATTACGCTATCCAGATGGCCAATCTCGATGTTCCCGGCGGGAAAATTGAGAAGGGGGATTCCCAGTTAATCCTGCGGACATCCGGAAGACTGCAAAGGGTTTCGGAGTTTAATGACATAATAGTCAACAATGAAGATGGCCGGCAGACCTACCTATCGGAAGTGGCGGCTGTTTACGATACTACTGAAGAAGCCACATCATTTACGCGCTATAACGGCAGGGAAGCTGTTGGCCTGGAAATTATACGTCAATCGGGAGCCAACACCGTTAATGTTGCCAATGATATCAGGGAGGAATTGGATCGCCTGAGGGAGGGACTGCCGAAGGGAATGGATATTGAAATAGTCCGGGATAATTCCGTGTTCATCGAAGAATCGATAGACGATGTTATCGTGAACATGGTTTATGGCGGAACGCTCGCCGTCCTGGTTATTTTCCTTTTCCTGGCGAATATCCCCTCAACGTTAATATCGGCGGCGGCCATTCCGACATCGATCATCGCCACCTTTACTTTTATGCGCATGCTCGGATTTACCATCAATTTCATGTCCCTGCTGGCGCTGTCATTGGCAGTGGGATTGTTGATTGATGATGCTATCGTGGTTATCGAGAATATTTACAGGCATCTTTCCATGGGTAAAAGCGGGAAAAAAGCCGCTTCGGATGCCGCTTCGGAAATCGGGTTGGCGGTTACCGCCACTACGCTTTCCATTATAGTCGTGTTCCTGCCGGTTGCGTTTATGAGCGGTATCATCGGGAGGTTTTTCTTCCAGTTCGGTCTTAGTATTGCCTTTGCGGTCGCTGTTTCCTACCTGATAGCGTTTACGCTTACTCCCATGTTGTCATCAAGGTTGCTGAAACAGGAAAAGGAAGATGAAAAGACCTTTTTCCAGAGGCTGTTCAGCCCCTTTAACAATATGGTGAAACGCTTTTCCAGGCTTTATTACCATATACTTAATTGGTCGCTAAGGCGCCGTTTCGCTATAATTGTTATTTCAACTCTTCTATTTATAGGCAGTCTCGGAATAGGAAGCTTGATTGGGCAGGAATTTATGGCTCCCAGCGACAGGGCCCAGATGGTAATATCATTTGAAGCCCCATCGGAATATACCCTTCAATCCACCAAAGAAATGACCAGTAAAATAGAGCATATCCTCGGGGATTATACCGAGGTTAAAGATGTTCTGACCAGCATAGGCTCGGGAGATAATCCGGTTAATGAAGGTTATCTTTTCATAAAATTGGTGGATAAATCCGACAGGGATAGATCTGATGTTGAACTCGTAGATGAAATACGCCAAAAATTAAAAGTTATTCCTGGTGTGGAATTTTCACTTATAACCGAACAAGGTGAGGGCGGCGGCGAGAAACCGGTAGAGTATTCGGTAAGAGGTCCAGCGGGGCCCAGATTGGAAAGGCTCGGAGAATACGCGCTCAAGGCTATGCGCAGTGTACCTTTCAGCGCCGATGTCTCATCTTCGGAGAAGAAGGGCAAGGTTGAGTACCAGGTTGAAGTTGACCGCAGAGCGGCTTCTGATTTAGGTCTTGACGTGGGCACCATCGCCATGAACCTGCGTTCGATGATAGAAGGTGATGAAGTCAGTAAATTCCGCGAAGGTGATGAAGAATACGATATACGGGTTAAAATATCCGAGGAAAATATAACCGATGTTCGAGATGTATCAACTTTGATGATTCCATCTACAAAGAAGATCGATGGCAACAATATACAGGTGCCGTTGGGCAGGGTAGCCGAGATACAAAAAGATGTGGGGCCTACCGAACTTCGCAGGTTTGACCGTTTGAGAGAGATACGCATTGGCTCCAATATCGGATTGGGCGGCTACCAGGGCAATATTGCCCAGGATTTTGAGAAGAATATGGCATCCATCAATGTACCACCCGGGTATGAGGTTGGCGCTACCGGTTCAACGGAGGTAATGCGTGAATCATTCCAGAATATTTTCCTGGCATTGATTCTGGCTGTTGTATTCATTTACCTGGTTCTCGCCTCCCAGTTCGAAAATTTTATAGATCCATTTTCTATCATGTTCTCCTTGCCGCTATCGATTGTCGGGGCTTTACTTGGTTTGTGGATATTTGGATCCTCAATTTCAATTATGTCATTAATCGGTGTGGTGCTATTGATGGGTTTGGTGACCAAGAACGCCATTCTTTTGATTGACTTTGCCAAGCAGAAACGAGCGGCGGGAATCGAACGCAACCAGGCGTTGCTGGAAGCGGGACAGGTACGACTCCGTCCCATTTTAATGACCTCGCTTTCGTTGATTTTCGGCGTACTCCCCCTGGCCCTGGCCATCGGCCCGGGCGCTGAGATGCGCGCTCCCATGGCACGGGCGGTTATCGGCGGTATGATCAGCTCCACATTCCTTACATTAATAGTTGTACCGGTTGTTTACTCAATCCTCGATGATGTCGTAAATTCCAGGATTATCCGGGCAATCTTCGGTATCTCAAAAAAAGAGGGAACAGATAAGGGCGATAAGGACGTTATTGATAAAAACAATTAAAGTTAGTGGAGTTTCATGATAGAAGCCCTTTCGCTCAGTACAAATATCGGATTCAAATCGAATTATATCGAAAACAATTATCTGCCGGGTATGAAAAAGCTCTTCCTTGATTATCTGGACGGCAAGGGCCCGGCAATGGATTATTACCGTTATAATTTTAATAAAACCAGCGACTACCAGAAATTGGCGGAAAAACTTCAAATCCGCGATTTTCCCCGTCAAAAGGTTGCTGATATCCTCTGGAAACAGAATTCCGAATTGGGATGCACTGATAAGATCAAAAACAATATAGATAAATTCGCCGACTCCCGGAGCGTTGCGGTAATAGCCGGTCAACAGGTGGGCATTTTCGGAGGGCCTTTATATACATATTACAAAGCCGCCGGGGTTATAAAGCTGGCGGAAAAACTGTCCAAAGATCTCGCCTGCCCGGTGGTTCCCATGTTCTGGATGGCTACCGAGGACCATGATTACAAGGAAGCCAACACCGCCAATGTGGTAAATCGCCAGATGGAACCAGCGGAAATATACAACGAACCCCATGACGGCCAACTCGGCAGGTCTATGTCCCAGATCACTTTCGGGGATTCCATCGAGGACGCCGTCGATGAACTCCGCGAATGTCTTATCGAGACCGAGTTTTCCGAACCGCTGTTTAATCTTTTAAGGGATTTTTACAAACCCGGTGAGAAAATATCTACCGCTTTCGGCCGGTGGATGACATCCATGTTTTGCGGTTATGGCATGGTGCTTGTTGACCCTTCGGATCGGCAATTTAAAGAACTGGCAATGCCGGTCTATGAGAAGGAAATTAAAAGGCTTTCCGATGACAATGCCCCCGATGAATCTTCTAACGACGACCGCCTGCTACGCGATGGATACCACCTGCAGGTACAGAAATTCAAAAAGGGATTAAACCTGTTTTATTCGGATCCATTTCGGAAGCGTATACTTTTCGATGATGATAAAAACAAGTTCGCTTTCGAGGATTCGGAATGCGAATTGACCAGCGCTGATTTACTGAAACTACTGCGGGATGATCCTGTAAAGTTCTCTTCGGGAGCGTTGCTGAGACCCCTGGTGCAGTCCAAATTGATTCCCACTGTTACATTTTTAGCGGGCCCGGCGGAGATTTCATATCATGCCCAGCTGGAACCATTTTTCGACTATTTCGATGTGGAACCGCCGGTGATTAGGCCAAGGCCTTCGGCAAGCCTTGTTGGTAAAAGAGTCAATAAGGTTCTCGATAGATATGATATAGATCTGCGGGAGTTGTTCCAGAACCACCACGATGTCATAAGCAATGTTATGCTGAAACATTTCCCCGCTGATTTAAACGGAAGGCTCGACCATCTTCAGGCCGTGGTTCTTGACCTGTTGAACTCGGTGGAACCCGCGCTGGAGAATTTCGATGAGGGCTTGAAACGCACTTTTGAAACTTCCACGAACCGTATCGACGCGGAGTTAAACAAACTCAAGGGAAAGATATTCCAGGCGCATAAGAAGAAAAATTCGGAAATTACCGACCAGATAATACGCGCTTATGATTCGTTTTTCCCGGGTGGAGTTATGCAGGAACGGGTATTGCCCATGATTTATTTTTTGAATAAATACTCTCCGGCATTCGCCAACAGTTTATACGAAGAATTGGATATCGATAACTTTAAACATCAGATAATTCATATAATACCGAAGTAGTATGAGCATTAATAAATTAAAGGTGGGTATAACGTGTTATCCGGTCAGGGGAGGTTCCGGTGTTGTCGCTACCGAACTCGGATTGCAGTTGGCGCAACGGGGAATGGAGGTGCATTTTATTAGTTATAATACGCCTTTCCGTTTACAGGAATATGTTCCCAACCTTTTCTTCCACCAGGTGGAAGTAATGAACTACCCCCTGTTTAAATATCCGCCGTATACGTTGACCCTCGCGGCTAAGATGGCCGAAGTTTCCCGTGGCTGGGGACTGGACATACTTCATGTTCACTATGCTATCCCGCACGCGGCATGCGCCTATCTCGCTAAGGGTATCATTGGAGAGGGCGCTCCCAGGGTTATTACCACTCTGCATGGCACCGATATCACCCTCGTCGGAATCGATGAGTCATTTAAAAGCATAACTGAATTTTCAATAAACAGCTCTGATGGCATAACGGCTGTTTCCGACTACCTCAAAACCCAGACGGAGCGGGCTTTCAACGTCACTGATGATATCGAGGTTATCTATAATTTCATCGATACCGCCAAATTCAGCCCACAGATGCAGACTTGCGGAGCACAGAACTTCGCCCCCAATGGGGAAAAAATCATAATGCACATTTCCAATTTCCGGCCGGTTAAGCGTTCGGAAGACATAATCAAGATTTTCGATCTAATCGCCGACGAAATTCCCGCGAAACTCGTACTTGTTGGCGACGGTCCCGACCTGGCAAAAGCCTTAACTCTCGCTGACCGGTTGGGAGTAAGGGATAAGATAATTTCGCTCGGTACCCAGAACGCGGTTGAAAATATCCTGCCCTGTGCTGATATTTTCCTGCTTCCATCCCAGGAAGAAAGTTTCGGGTTAGGCGCGCTGGAGGCATTATCCTGCGGCGTCCCTGTAATCGGCTACAAGGCGGGTGGTTTGGTAGAAGTTGTCGAAGACGGCGTAAGCGGATTTTTGGTTAAAATAGGCGACGCTGTTGCGGCAAAAGAAAGAGCTTTGGAACTATTGACAGATTCTGAAAAACTAAGGTATCACCGCGAACAAGCCCGAAAACGCGCGATTGATAATTTCGATTCGGGTAAATTGGTTGAGCATTATATTTCTTATTATCAAAAGGTGCTGGGTAATTGAGTGAAGCTGGCAAAATAGATGCGTTATTCGTAGGCGCGCATCGAGATGATGTTGAGATTACCTGCGGCGGAACTCTGCGCAAACTCGTGGAATTTGGTTATAAAGTGGCGATTCTCGATCTTACCCGCGGGGAAATGGGCAGTCGCGGTTCTGCGGAGCTTCGTGAGCAGGAAGCCGATTGCGCCGCCGGAGTTCTTGGCGCCTATAAAAGAATTAACCTCGGGTTACCCGATGCTTTCATTGAGAATACCGCCGAGAACAGACTTAAAGCGGTTAAGATTATCAGGGAATTACAACCGTACCTGCTTGTCTTACCATATCCCGAACAACGGCATCCCGATCACCGTAAAACCCCTGAACTTATTTACGACGCCTGCCACCTCGCCGGTTTGAAAAAAGTGGATAACGATGGACTCGAACCGCACAGGCCCGGGAAAATTTTGTATTCCACAAGTTTTCTGGATATAAAACCATCCATTGTAATTGATATAACCGAACAGATTGAAAAGAAACTGGAAGCGGTAGCGTGTTATCAATCCCAGTTCAAACCCGATCCCAATGAGGTTGTGGTTTATCCCCCTGCATTTGATATATTTGAATTCATCAAGAACGACGCCCTTAAATACGGTTACAAAATACGTACCAAATACGCGGAGCCGTTTGTGATTAAAGAGGCAGTTAAAGTAGATGACCCCATGAAGCTGGATGTCCCTTCCATTTAATCCGCCGTTTTTCAAAATAACTTTGCGTTTTATTATATTCGGTTCTATAATAATATGATTGTGCAAGGACGAGAAAATGGAAAGGATGTTCAATGACCAAGCTTGAAAGAGCCGCGAAAGTAGCAGTAAATAGTTGTATGTTTATAAAAGAGGGCGAAACCGTTCTGATTATTGTGGACGAGCCCAAACGGAAAATTGGCGAAGTTCTTTTTACAGCTTCTAAAAAGGCGGGCGCCGAAGTATTGATGGTTGAGATTATTCCCCGCGATGCCGACGGAGAGGAGCCGCCTAAACCGGTGGCCGATTTAATGAAAAAAGTAGATGTGGTCATGGCGCCGACATCGAGGTCGCTTTCACATACGAACGCCCGCCGCGCCGCCACCAGGGCGGGTGTGCGCGTAGCGACATTGCCGGGAATCACCGAGGAAACCATGACCCGGGCATTGAACGCCGACTACGAAAAAGTTGCTAAACGTTCCAACACGCTTGCGAAACTCCTTTCCAAAGGAAATTCAGCCAGGATTACAACGCCATCGGGCA
>WJIJ01000045.1 GCA_014730345.1 Candidatus Zixiibacteriota bacterium
AAATCGACAAGGAGTTCGGCGATGATGAACTCGCCCGGATTGAAAAGATATTGAAGGATATGTTCGGGCTGTCCGATGAGGAAATCTCCGGGATAATCGCGTCGGCCGAGGCGGAGATGAAAAACAGTCTGGACACATGGAAGTTTACCAATATCATCAACCAGAATTTCGACCGGGAGCAGAAGAAGGCGGTAATGGAATCGGTATGGCAGGTGGTATATACCGATGGAACTTTGGATAAGCACGAGGATTATCTTGTGCATAAGTTGCAGAAACTTCTCAATCTCGCCCACAGCGACCTGATCGAAGCAAAGTTGAGAGTACTTCACAGGAAGAAGTAGCGGTCTTAGAAGTTTTAAATTCGAAACGCCCTCCGCGATGGAGGGCGTTTCTTTTTAAGACCCGGTTTCTTTACTTTCCGTCCGGCGGCCAACCGTCCGTTTTATGTTTGCTCAGTTACCGGGTCCTACTACCCATTCTTTATTCTCTCGACCTCGGGATGTTCCGGGTCGGCATTGCCCATTACCTGGAGATATCTACCCTTTATCTCGCGGGCTTTTGCTTCTTCCCCTTGTTTGGAATAAAGATGGTATAGTATATTTAAAGAACGCGGGTGATTGGTATTGATGGAAAGTGCGCGGTTGACGGAGTTGCGTGCTCTAACCAATTCACCTGCGTTCATTTGAATCTCGGCGAGTTTGGCATAGTTATAAACATTGCCATGGGGCGTGCTAATCATACTGATAGCGGCGTTAATATGTTCCTCGGCGCGCTTAAAATCTTTTTCGAGTAACGCTATTTCCGCGGATAATTTGTGGTAGTAGTACTCGGCCTGGAAATTGCGCTCCGGGTCTTCTTTGGCTTTTTCGATTATGCTGAGGTTTTTCCGGGCGCTTTTAATATTGCCGAGTTTGAGGTTGACCAGGCCTAACTCGAAATTCAGTCCGGGATCGTTCCGGTAGGAATCGCCGCGGGCCACTTCTGTAAAAAGTTTTTTCGCTTTTTTGAAGTCGCCTCTCCGGAACTCAATGCCCGCTTTCTGACGTTTGGCCCATGTTGTCTCGTCGTCGGTACCGGTTAATTCAAGATATTTGTCCCAGCATGTTTCAGCATCGTCAAGTCTCCCTGTCTCCGCGTATGCCGCCGCTAAGTGCATCCAGCCAAAGACGAAGTCGGGGGAAATCTCCACCGATTTTTCGAGTTGTTCAATCGCTTTTTCATATTGGCCGGTGTGTAGTAAAATTTCCCCCTTGGTATCGAGGGGGTTTGATTGGCCGGGGCAGATAAATGCATATCGTTCTGAGTGGGCGAGTGCGTCGTTGTATTTACCTAAGGATAGGTAATGATATGCAAGGTCATTATAGGCTAATGCATGGTTGGGTTCAATATCGAGGATTTTCTCGTATTGGGCAATAGCCTTTTCATGTTCTCCCTCCCTCATGTATTTATGGGCAAGGAGCTCATGAGGTTCGACCGTATCAGGGTGTTTTTGAGCGAGGATGTCAAGAAGCGAATCCGCCCCGACCGAATCATCTTTAAGTTCCGCGTAATAATAATTTATAACAAGTTTTTCCCTTTCGGAAACTTTGGCAGTGAGCGAATGAGCCAACTGGATATGCCTTTCGGAGGAATCGAAATCGGAGATTAAATCGTAATATTTACCGAGCATAAGATGAGCCATGGCGAAATTAGGATCTTCGGCCACCGCCCTGGAGAATTCATCGATGGCTTTGCGGTAAAACATGCGGTAACCCATATCCAGGCCGTTGTTATAGTGTTTATAAGCCTTTTCGCTGGAAGTGGTAACGTTCCTGAATGGCAAAAGGCTGTAAACAGTAGTCGCTATCGCTATTATCAGAATTGAGAGTATCAGGATTTTCTTCATATCAAATTAACATACATTATCTCTGATTCAATCTTAGCAAATAGCATACCAAACAGCCCGGTAAAAGGGGGGTTGAAATTGTTGGGGTGCAGGCGATTAGGGATGTTAGGCGAGCGAGCCTGTGCATTGGGGGTTATAGATGTAAAAAAATGTGATATTTGATATAAAACAGTAACGATATGTTACTTGAAAATATTCTGGTTCTGGTTGTTCAATGCCGCTCGAACTGAGGGGAATAGGCTGTTGAATAATAAACTTTAGTGGATGTTAAATATATGCTTAAGGATTCTATAATATCTATTTTTTTCTTGACTCTTATTATGCTTATGGCTTAATTGCTACTTGATGCAGCGTTAGGAAACGGAAATGGATGAGAAAATGATATGGTTTTGAGATAGGAGGAGTGTGTTGAGAGACTGCAGATTAGTCACTCTGTTATTAATTGTAGTATCGGCCGCGGCCATTTTCTTTGCCGGATGCGGCAAGGACAAAGCGGTTGAGACAAACAACCTGCCGACGGGAACATTAACGGTTGCCAGGGATTCGGTTGATCCGGGCGATGTTGATACGGTAACGGCGAATTATACGGATGCCGACGGCGATTCTTTGACCTACAGCTGGACTTCGCAATCGGGGCGGCTGTTCGACACAACCAGCGCGACGGTGATATGGAATGCTCCGAACCGCAGGGGCGCGTACTGGATAGCAGTGCGTATTTTCGATGGAACCGACAGTTTAACCGATACAACCAGGGTTAAGGTAGGTTCTTATGAAGAACCGTCCACGAACCATTATGTAACGGTTGGAGTGTGCGATAACTGCCACATCGAAAACAACCCCAGTATAGTGGCTGGTTGGAGGGAAACGGGGCATGCCGACGCCTTTAATTCTCTGTACAACGTGGGTCAGGGAACCAATGAAGCCTGTTTGGAATGCCATACTACCGGATGGGATACATCGGTTAATAATGGCGGTTACGATGAATACCGCTTTACCAGTCTTGAGGGGGTTCAATGCGAGACCTGCCACAAGTTAGGGTTCCTGCACCAGGTTACCGCGGCAACCGCCGATACGTCCCAGTCCTGTATTAATTCGGTTTGCCATGCCGACAGGAGAATCGGTTTCAACCCGGACCAGTCAAGATGGACCGGCGGCGATACGGCTCTAACCAGGCTCATGCCTCATTCTGATTCATGGCTTGATTCGGCTATGACCATGACAATAGCTTCCAGCCCATGCAGTACCTGTCATAACGACGAACATTACAACCATTACGCCCAGTGGGATTCAACCAGCCATTCGGTTACTACAACAAGCGCTATCGGCGATCCTAATATAGGATGCGGCCCGGTATGCCATACGGCATGGGGTTATCTCGACGACCTGCATGAATCATCCCAAACTCCGGACCAGTATCCATTACGGCCGTTTGAATATCCCGATTCGCTGGACCCTGTAAGCGTGCCGATATCATGCCTTGCCTGTCATGACCCGCATTATAATAAGTACGATGGGCAGTTGCGTGAGCCGGTGGGATTCTTGTGCGCCAGTTGTCATAACGCGGAGCAACAGGATGCTGTAGGAGATACGGTGGTTCATATATCGGGTAATATGCTTGCTGGTGAAGGCGGTTATGAATACGCGGGGTATACATATACAACTTCGGCGCATACGAGCCAGACGAGATATACCAAGTGCAGTGCGTGCCATGTTTCCAAAGAAACGGGCGCAGGCACCTACGGTTATGCCAATAACACTCCCCATACTTTTGGAGCGGCGCTTACCAATTGCGCGACATGCCACGTAGGAATTACATCGTTTAATCTTAATAGTGTGCAGGATTCAGTGCAAACGCTTCTCGACAGCCTGGGTACTATTATAACTGCATACGCGGATTCGGCGGGGACTACAAATTATGACCAGGCCAAATTCAACTATGATTTTGTAAAGTACGATGGCAGTAAAGGTGTGCATAACCCGGATTATACTTTCCAGTTGTTGAATACAACGCTGGAGAACTACCCGGAATAGATTAAGACAAATTCTTTCTGATCAATAAATTAGCCCCGGCTTATCCGCCGGGGCTCTTTTTTTCGTATTTATTATTGCGGTTGGCGGTATAGATAGCTGGATAAAGTTGACAAATTATGTAACATTTTCTGAAAAACCATGTATATTAGTAATAACTGCTGGTAGTTTTTAAATCGAAAATTAACGACAATCCTGGTAGAGCCGGAGGCGAATATGGGTAAGGTAATTATTTCATCTGTAATATTTATTTCATTCGTTTGTATATCTTGTGTATCTGCCGAAATTATAAATATCCCCGGTGATTACAGCGCTATCCAGGATGGAATAAACGCCGGAGTTTACAGAGTTAATTGGGACGCATCCGCGGTTTCAAGCGGTTTATACTTTTATCGTTTAAGCGCCGGAGAGCAGATATTGACTAAAAGGATGTTGTTGCTGAAGTAGAAATCAGTATATATAGCCGCAATGAAAATAAAGGGATACCATAGCGGTATCCCTTTTGCCGTGAAGTATAAATGAACTTATGCTTTTCCGAGGGTGTCTTCGCCGGGATTCCATCCGCAGGGGGTCAACTCGCCGGTCTGCATAGCTTTCATTGTTCTAAGTGTTTCGGCAACATTGCGTCCGGTGTTGGTGTCATTGACTACCGCGCTTCGAAGTTTCCCATCGGGATCGATTATGAATGTTCCGCGAAGGGCAACTCCCTGGTCTTCGAGGAGAATGCCGTAGTCGCGGGAGATCGTCTTGGTTATGTCCGAAAGCAGAGGGAAGTCGAGTTTGCCCAGGCCGTTGTTGATCCAGGCAAGGTGAGAGAAAACCGAGTCGATGGACGCCCCGATAACTTCCGCGCCCGCCTCTTTGAATTCATTGTAATGTTTATTGAAGCTGGTAATTTCGGTGGGACAGACGAAAGTGAAATCGAGCGGGTAGAAAAATAGAACTACCCATTTGCCTTTGTAATCGGACAGCTTGATATTTTTGAATTCGCCGCCGGGTACTACTGCTTCGCCTGAAAACTCTGGTGCATTTTTACCAACTTGAATGCTCATTTAACGCCTCCTGATCTGGATTTATCTTAGTTGTTCGTAATTTACAGCCTTTCAATTCTCCCTAACCAAGTCGGGTATTGGGCTGTTCCCGTAATAAGCATTAAAAAGTAATTTTTTATACTAAATTTAAGAAAGCCGGATTATAATGAAGCAGTAATCGATTACCTGAGTTGGAGGAATTTTATGATTAAACAGATGAGAGCTTTAAGGTTTTGCCTGTTAGCCGTTTTGCTGGCAACAGTATCCTGTTCATTATTCGGGAAGAAAGATATCTCGTTTGTGCCGGAAGGCGCGCGGGTTATCGATATGGATAAAACGAAGATTGAACTCGACGACGGTGATTCGTTTGAATACGACGGAATGGGAATACGTGTGCTGGGAATGGATACCCCTGAGATAGCTCATCCTGGGCACGGTTTTCATTATGATCAGCCTTATGGGCGGGAGGCATCGGAGATGACCGCCCGTATATTCGCCGGAGCGAAGAAGATTGAGTATGTTCCGTATGAAGAGGATAAATACGGACGGATGCTGGCGCATGTTTTCGTGGATGGCGACCTGCTGTCCATTAAGCTTATAAAGGCGGGGCTGGCGCATGAAACGGTAACATATTACGGGGATAATGGTTTTCCGGCGCTTGCTGGAAGAATATTGAAGGCGGCGGAGAAAACAAAGCCGAAGGATTTTATTCCGCCGTATAAATGGAGGCAGAAGAACCGTGGTGTTAGAAAGATTGATGATACGGAGGCTGTGGCGCCGAGTAATTAGAATTAGTTTTTCTTTGCCAGCACCAGCATGCCATTGGTAAGGAGCTCATGTACGGAATATTCGGAAAGCTCCTCGCGGATTTCCGGGGTGAGGAATTTCTCGTATTGGCGCTTTTCTTCTTCGTAGTAGTAGACTATTTCAAAATGTTCCTCGAACGCCTTTTTGTAGTCGTCGATTCTGAGTTTGTTTAGATAGGTATTGGGGGGGAATTTTCTTTGACGGAGATGGTCCCACGGCGGTACGTCCGTGGTTTCCGGTTCCTCTCCGAGGAGGTTATGCCCTCCGGTAAATCCGGTGTACAAATTAATCTCGATGCCTATGATTCCGCCGGGTTTGAGGACACGTTTGATTTCCGGTATTACTTCATCGATTCTTCGAATATGTTCAAAAACGGCTTTAGAGAAGACCAGGTCGAAAGAGTTATCGGGGAAATCCAATTTTTCGCCGGACATGCGGTAAATATTTGGTGTTTTATTAAAATCCTTGCCGGAAAGCGCGGCCAGGTGTTGGTGATATTTATTATCGAAGAGAGCGCGGCGGATGATGGTTTTGGCGGCTCTTTTAAAACCGCCCTGTTTAAAAAGCTGGAATAATAGCGGCGGCGTCCAGCGGGTCAGGATAACATCGAGGTCTATGGCATGCACTTCGTTGGACTGAGCGAGGATTAGGGCGTGAGGATAGCGTTGACCACACCCTATTTCGAGGATTTTCAGTTTGTTAATTTTAACATTAAACCTTGATTCGATACGATCACATACCTGTTTGAATTCATGGTAATCGTTCTTCGCCTGCGCATCGAGGTTCCGGGAGTAGTGTTTCATTAACTGACGAAATTCTGTCAGGAGGGGCATAGAGCCGTGAGATGTGGGTTGATGATTGAGTTTTCCGGACATATCAAATAAATATTGAATACGTAGTGGCGGCGATTAATTCGCCGCCTTTTTCGCTTTAGCTTTGGGCATTTCCTTCCAGATGCGCCAGGCGAGAAGGAAGCCGATTATCGTGAACGGCACCAAAAACGGCGGCCAGTATTTCCAGTTGGCGGTGGTTAGGAAACCGAGGCAGATGGACTGGAAGCCGGTGCCGAGGTAAACGAAACCGTCGATCAGACCCACGGCGGTCGCCGCCGCTTTGCGTCCTCCGAAATCCATGGTGGACGTGCCGGAAAGCATACCATGGGTGCCGATTACGCACATGGACATATAGATCACTATAATTCCCAGCCAGATGGGGTCGGAGTAAAGGACGAAAAACATCGCCGCGGAACCGAAGAACATGGCGCCGTAGAGCAATCCCGCTACGGGACCCCTGCGGGAACCGAAAACTTTATCGGAAAGGACGCCGGCAAGCATGCCGCCGAAAACACCGGCGAGCATCAGGTACAATCCCCAGTGGGCGCGCATGAAATGGTCGGACGGCAGTTTCAGGGCTTCCTTGGCGAAAATCGGATACCAGTGCATGATACCATTGCGGAGGACCCCGGTGCAGAATTCGATTAAAGCGATCGTAATTAAGATCTTGTTGGTGAATATCTTTTTGAGCAGTTCGCCGAGATTGAAGGGTTTGTCTTCTTCGCCGGAGGAGGCATCGGCGGTGTCGAAGTCCTCGAAACCTGCACCGCTGGGAGTATCCCTGAGGATGAAAGTTTCGATGATAGCCATGATTACCAGGATACCGGCGGGGATGAAGAACACCCACCATGTCTGGTCGACGGTGGCGTTGGCCGCGCCGGTCAGGCTTCGGATAATATCCTGGAAGAAACTCAGGTCATAGGTCGGTATAATCTTAGTGGCCTCGACGATGGCGCTTCCCCAGTCGAAGGCGAAGTAGATACCGAGGGAGATAAGGATACCGAATATCCCTCCGAATATTCCTCGTTCGCGGACATGGAACCATGAGGCGTTGACCTTGACAATGGCAACCGCGCCGTAACTCTGGAAGTACATGTTCATGGCGTAAATAATTGAAAATGCCAGGGTCAGGTCGAACTGCCATCCGAGTTTGATGATACCGTGGGTCAGGATACCGAGGAGCGCGTTGGCGATGGCGGCTCCGGTCAAGCCGATCAGCATCCCCTTTTTACCGCCGATTCTATCGGTAAGGGGTCCATTGATCAAAAAGGCGAAGGCATAGGTAATTGTACCCGCGGCGAAGATAATACCGAAGTCCTCTTTGGTCATCAGATCGCCGAGGGCAACCTTGGATACGGTAAGGTTGTAGCGCCCCATGTATAGGAATGCGTAGGACAATCCCAGGGGGAACCAGTTTAGAAATCTCCTGAATCTGAAAGCTTGTGAATGCTTTATCGGCATCGGATCTGCCATTTTCCCACTCCTGTATCTATCTAAATTCCTTTATTATTATCCAGATTGCGTCAAAATCATTTGAGGTATCCGTCGTTGAAGTTTTCTATGTGCCGGAGGCTTTCCCTCAACGGAGGCGCTCCGGGGGAATGGATGTTATGCACCATGACCACCACCGCCGAGGGGAAATTATCGGCGAGGATATTGGCTTCGCCGGGTTCATTATCGAAAGCGGCGACCACATCCCCGAGGACATTGATTTCGTTGATACTGCGGTTTTTATGGGCCCAGTTATCATCCTCGAAACGGGGTTTCATAATCAGTTTGGAGTTGTTTTTATCCATTGGAAAGCCGCTTTTTATCAGGCTTTCTTCGGTTCCCTTGCCCATACGGGGCCAATCCCGTCCGGTGAGGTAGACAATAAAGATTCCATTTTCGGAAAGCTTGTTTACAAATTCCACTGCTCCCGGTAGAGGGTAATCGTGTTTTATATATTTGTTGTCAAAGAACCATCTCTCCCAGAAGGTTAGCAGGTGGTCTTCGAGTCCGGGCATGGAAATATCGTATTTTTTAAGGGTATCCACCACGAGGTATTCATAGGATGTATGGGGGATATTCTCGATGAGGGTTTTAATACCCGGAAACTGGTCTTCTTTGCCGTCGAGGGCGTCGAGAAGGACTTGCTTTACGCGGGGAGTATAGACAAAGAGGGTGCCATCGAGGTCGAAAACGGCGACCGGGCGCCTGCTTTTCGATTTTACTTCTTCCGCCTTTTCTATAATGTCGTCGAACAGATGTTGATTTATCATAGTCGAGCAATATATAAGCTGGCGGGCGTTTGGACAAATAAATTGTTGTTAAAAATTCGAAACTTACCTAACGCGGGAAGTATTAATAAATTAGGTAAAAGTAACATAAAAGGTTGAAAAACGTATTCAAATATGGGATATTGATATTCGAGCATGGTATCGTATTTAGAGTGACGGTAGTGGTAAAAATTTTGAGTTTTCATACATTCACATCGGAGGAATAATGGCTAAAAGGTCAACTATACTTGCAATTGCTATAATCCTGCTTTCAGTGTTGATGATTCCGGCATGGGCAATTGCGGGTAAAAAGGAAAACGATAAAGCCAAAGCTTCAAAAAGCAAGGACAAACCATTCGCGGAAGTGATAAAGGATTACGAGAAAGTTGGGGGGTTTTTTACATTTTACATCGACCGTGAGGAGGGGAAAACATACATGGCTATCACTCCGGAGCAGATGGACAGGATGTTCCTATGCTCCCTGACCCGGTCGGCGGGCGATGGAAGTTACTACGATTCGGGGGCGGACCAGGGAGAGTTCGTCTTCAGTTTTCACCGCGTGGGAAAGAATATCCAGATGCTGGAGATGAATTTACTGTTCAGGGCGGATACGAGCGCGGCATTGCACCCGGCGGTCCAGCGGGGAGTAACCAACTCGATCTATGGGGTGGCGAAAATCGAGTCGGCGCCGGACAGTTCCACGGGGGCGGTGCTGGTTGACGCGTCCGGGTTGCTTATACAGGATATTCCCAATGCCGGGTATTATTTGGGAACAAGCAGGAAACTCGGTTACTCTTTCGACAGCAACAACAGTTTCTTCGGGGAGATAAAGTCATTTCCGGAGAATTCGGAAATAGATGTACATTTGCATTACAAGACCAAGAAACCGAACTCTTCGGCGACGATGGCATCGCCCTATTCGATGTTCCTCGTCTATCATTATTCGATAACGGGAATACCGGAGACCGATTACATGCCCCGGATAGCCGACGACCGCGTGGGATATTTCGTTACAGTCTTTCAGGATTATTCCAACCTCGACCCGGAATCGCCATACGTAAGGTATATCAACCGATGGAACCTCAAGAAGGCGAACCCGGAGTTGCCGGTATCCAAGCCGGTGGAGCCTATAGTTTTCTGGATTGGCAACACGGTGCCGGAGGAATACCGTCCGTATGTAAGGGATGGTTTGCTCTACTGGAACAAGGCATTCCGCAGGGCTGGGTTCCAGGACGCTATAGAGGTCAAGCAGATGCCCGATGATGCCGAATGGGATCCGGCGGATGTCCGTTATAATGTTATTCAATGGATTGTCTACCCGGGGAAGAGTTACGCGGTGGGGCCATCGCACGCCAACCCGTTCACCGGGGAGATATACGACGCGGATATAAGAGTTTGCGCGGATTTCATCCGCTGGATGTTTATCTACGGGGAGGAATTCGTGGAGCCGGTATCGGATGGCTTTATGGATTTCGACGGCGATGAGACGCTTGAAGAATTGATGAACCCGGATTACTGCAATTACGAGTATGAACGAGCAAAGGACGCGGCTTCGGCGGTGGCCTATTTACAGACCCGGGATGATATCGAGGATAAAAGCTATATTATACAGGAGTACGTTCGCCAGTATGTCGTTGATTTGGTGGCCCACGAGGTGGGGCATACCCTGGGATTACGGCATAATTTCAAAGCATCCACGATGTTGAGTTCGGCGCAGATGCATGATACCACCATTACCCGTTACCGGGGGATGGTGGGTTCGACCATGGACTACAATCCGGCCAACCTCGCCCTTCCCGGTGAAACGCAGGGAGATTTTTACAATTTGACCCCGGGTCCTTATGATTACTGGGCTATCGAATACGGATACACGGCAATAGACGCGGCCTCGCCGGAGGATGAGCTTCCGCGGTTGAGACAGATAGCGGGCAGGTCCTCGGAACCGGATTTAACGTATGGCACCGATGACGACGCATTCGGGAACAGCGTTAAGAGCATCGACCCCGACTGCAACCAGTTCGACCTGGGAAAAGATCCGATAGAGTATTATCAACGGCGGATATTATTGTCAAAAAGGCTCTGGGAGAAAATGGAGCGTGAGTTCAATGAGCCGGGAACCAGGTATAATAAACTGCGCAATGTATTCGCCCGCGGGTTCAGCGCGTTTTCATCAGGCGCGAATATCGTGAGTAAATATATAGGAGGTATGTACACCCACAGGGACCATATCGGAACGCCCAAGGGGAAACTTCCATTTGAACCGGTGCCGGCGGCGAAGCAAAGAGAAGCAATGGAATTTTTAAAGGTCCATATTTTCGCGCCGGAAGCATTCAGTTTCCGGCCTGATTTGCTGAATAAGCTTCAGCCGGAGAAGATGGTCGATTTCGAAGGTACGTCGTGGAAGATAAAGCGTCTTGACTACCCGGTGCATGATGTGGTCCTGCGGATACAGACACGAGCCATGGACAGGTTGTTTAATCCGTTGACCCTGCAGAGGATGGTGGATATGCCCCTGCATTATGGTTCGGCAACCGATGTATTCAGCATGACCGAGATGTTTACATCGCTTCGGAGGGCGATATGGACTCCGGAGGTTATCACCAATCAGAATATCAACAGTTTCCGCAGGAACCTGCAGAGGGCGCACCTGGACAGGGTTATCGATTTAGCGACCGGCAAGGTCAAGGGCGCGCCGGAGGACGCGCGGACATTGGCGCGGGTTGACCTTGATGTACTCGAGGGAGCGATAGCCGGGGCATTGAGGAATCCGGGATTGAATACGATTACGAAGGGACATTTGCAGGAGTCGCTGGCGAGGATCAAGGCGGCGATGGACGCGGGGATGGAGAGGAGCGCGAAGGGGTAGATTTTCGTTTATGATGTGCCCGGCCGTGTACGCCCGCCGCATTATAAAATGGAATCCCGCCTGCGGGCATGTTGAAAAACGTACGAAGTATGGCATGATTAGTTTACCTCGATTTATCGAGGGAAAATAAGCATGTTAAGTTCAAAAAACATGTTCTTGAATCCGCCGGGGCGGGCTCATTTGCTATGCTTCGCTCCGCAACTGAACAGGCTACCCTTGATGGAGAAGTACTCCACAGAACTTTTCCTAAGCTTCCACGGGTTGATCCTCCATAGGCGGACAAGAACCGGTGGCAATTCCATAAGTGATGCTCTCCGGACTGAAGTCCGGGGTCTCATTTAATCTTCTGTTAAAAATGTACTTTTACCGCAGTCTCAGGAGACCTGCGGGGAATATTTCCTTACTTCAGCAGGTTCATCTTTTTGGTCGTGGTATGGCCGCCGGTTTTTAATGTATAGAAATAAATACCTGAAGAAATTACGGAAGCATCCCATATTATCTCGTGCGAACCGGCGTTCATGTAACCATCAACCAATGTCTCAACCAGCTGACCGGCGAGGTTGTAAACTTTCAGGCTGACGCTTCCCTCGATAGTGAGGTCGAAGGGGATAACGGTGGCGGCGTTGAACGGATTAGGGTAATTGCCATGGAGCATGGTTGCGAAAGGCAGAGCCGGTCCCCGT
>WJIJ01000046.1 GCA_014730345.1 Candidatus Zixiibacteriota bacterium
GGAGACATGCATTAATTGTAAAAACTGCCGTATAGTATGCCCGGCTAACTGCGATGCCTCCACCGATTCGAGATACTATAAAGAAGAGCACCGAAGGTTTGCTCTCGAACCGATGTTTATAGCCATGAATAATCCGGGGCTCATGCGCAAAGGCGCGGCAATGGCCGCCATGGGGATGCCTTTGTTTAATAACAACCGGCCTCTCAGGAAGTTGATAGAGAATCTAAGCAAGCCGGCACTGAAACTGGATAAGGACGCCACCCTGCCGAAACCATCTACCAATCCTTTCGCGGTGCGGTTTAATAAAAGACTAACCGGAAACGCCAGGGTTGCCTACTTCTATGGTTGCGCCGATGGTTTCCTGGAGAACCAGACAGCCGAGAAAATCGTCCGGGTTTTCGATATGATGGGCACTTCTCTGGATATTCCCGAACAGGTATGCTGTGGAGTGCCCGCGGAGAGCTACGGTTTTACCGAATACTCCCGTCAGGCCGCGGGATATAATATCGAATCGCTTAACAGGTACGATTATATAATCACCGGTTGCGGTACATGCGTTTTAATGCTAAAAGATTACCCCCACCTGTTTAAATCGAGCGAACATTTATATAAAGAGGCTAAAAAGCTGGCGGCGAAGGTTCATGAAGTTTCCGAATTTCTACTCAAATACGGCGATAACCTGAACTCGGCTGAAAAAGGAAAGATCACATATCATGACTCCTGTCATCTCCGTTGTGCCGGAACAGAGAGCGAACCGCGGCAGTTTATTAAGGAACTTGGATTAAATTATGTGGAGATGGATTACGCTGACAGGTGTTGTGGGTTCGCGGGCACCCATTATTTTACGGACCCGCATGAATCAAGCAGGATATTCGATATAAAGAGGAAATCCCTTGACGAGTCGGGAGCGGAAATTGTCGCGTCCTGCTGTCCGACATGCATCCTGCAATTCGCTATCCAGCAAACCAACGCACGTAGCGTCCATCCCGTTTCTTTAATTGAAATTAACGGTAAAAGAGGATAGGAAATGGAAGAGCAGAGCAAACCGATAGGTTTAACTATTGTTTATACCGGGAATGGAAAAGGCAAGACTACCGCGTCGCTGGGTTTGTGCGTACGGGCTGTGGGCTACAACCATAAAGTTTGCGTGGTGCAATTCGTTAAGGGTTCATGGAAATACGGCGAAATCGAGGGCATTAAACGCCTTGAACCGGAGGTTGAGTTTCACACTATGGGTAAAGGATTCGTGGGTATAATAGATGATGAACTGCCATTCGAAGAACATCAGAAAGCCGCCTATGATACTTTGGAGTTCGCCCGTGGAAAACTGGTCTCCGGGGATTTCAATACCATTATCCTCGATGAAATAAACGTGGCCGTGAATCTCGGACTGATAGAAGTTGAGGATGTCCTGAAATTAATCGAAGAGAAACCGGAGAAAACCCACCTTGTGCTGACCGGCCGTTATGCCACCGAAGAAGTGATCGAAAAGGCAGACCTGGTTACGGAGATGACCGAGATAAAGCATCCTTATCAAAAGGGAATATTAGCTCAAATAGGGGTTGATTATTAATTTCTATTTTATGGGTTCGAGTACTTTGTTTTTCTCGTAGTTCGCGAGAACCTGCCGTAATTTCTGAACTAATTCGGTGTTTTTAAACGGCTTTTGGAAGTAGCCGTCAGCACCGGCGGTCAACGCCATCTCCGGCGAGAAACGCCCCGCGTAACCGGTTATAAGGATAACCGGGATATCCTTATATTTTTTCTTGATCGTTGTCATAAAATCCATACCATTCATCTTAGGCAGGAGGATATCTGAAACGACAATATGCACCGGGTTTTCGGCAAGGATTTTCAAACCATCCTCGGCGTTCAAGGCGGAATACACCTTAAATCTCTCCAGTTCAATAACATACTTTAAAATATTGATTATCTCTTCTTCATCATCCACAATAAGAACAGCCCGGCGTCCTTCTTTAATTGCTAAATCTACCTTTTCTTTCAATTTTGAGGAATCGAACGGGTAAACGACAATTCCATTGGCTCCCATTTTAGCGAACTCCAATATCCTTTCCCGGTTACAATCGGGGCAGGTAATTAAAATAGGGATGTTTTGATAACGAATATTTTTCTTCACGAATTGCAGTACATTGATATTTGAACTTGTCTGCATTTTGCCGCAGGTTATGATTAAATCGATATAGGGGTCATTCTCGATTATCTTGACTGCCTGTTTATTACTAAGGGCGATTTCGTAAGAATAGCTTTCCCCGCCGAGTGTATCGGTTATCTCGGCTGTTACATTTTCATCCGCGTAAATCAGCAATATTTTGTATAACATAATTCCCTCTTTTAAACGATATCCCTACCCGTAAATATCGGTAATTAGTTAAAAAACTGTAATAAAGGAATGCAAATGTGATTGTAAATCTTAAAGAACGATGTGTTAACTTATCGCTTTTTCAAAACTTCGATCAACTCCGAAAGCACTCGCAGGGCTTCTATAGGGGTAATTGTAGATATATCTATCTTTTTGATTTTTATAAGGATATCCTGGTGGTCGGGACCGAAAAGGTTGAGCTGGCTGGATGCGTATTTTTTCATCCATTTCGGCGGCTTATCAAGAATATTCCGCGCGCTGAACATATCCCCTTCCTCGAGCTTTTTAAGGATTTGTCTGGCTCTCGTTATAACATCCCCCGGAACTCCGGCGAGTTTGGCAACCTGGATGCCGTAGGAATCATCACATCCACCCGGGATTATCCTGTGCAGAAAAACTATGTCATCATCCCACTCTTTAACCGCCACCTGGAAATTACGTATTCCGGGCAAACGGGAGGCTAAGTCGGTTAATTCGTGGTAATGAGTGGCGAAAAGCGTACGGCATTTAAGGTTGTTTTTCTCATGTATATACTCCGAAACCGCCCATGCAATAGAAAGTCCGTCATAAGTCGAAGTTCCCCGGCCAACCTCGTCGAGAAGAACCAGCGACTGACGGGTGGCGTTGTTGAGGATATTGGCTACTTCATTCATCTCCACCAGGAAGGTTGATTTTCCCTCCGGCAGTAAATCCGAAGCGCCTACCCGGGTAAATACCCGGTCAACAATGCCTATTTTTGCCGATGACGCGGGTACATAACATCCCATCTGCGCCAGTATAACAATATGACCCACCTGCCTGAGTACAGTAGATTTCCCGGCCATGTTGGGTCCGGTTATAATGTGCAGAAATCCATTATCCCCGCCGATGACCGTGTCATTGGGCACAAATCGCCCGCCGGGCAGGCTTCTTTCAATAACCGGATGGCGGCCTTCGCGAATATCAATGAGATCACCCTCGTCGATTTCCGGGAGAACATAGCCGTATTTTCGGGCGAGTTCGGCATAAGATTGATAAACATCAATAAGGGCTGTTAACTCCGAGGTTTTCTTGAGCATCGGGATAAATTCTATCGTCTGTTCAACCAACTCGCTGTAGAGTTCTTTCTCGAGGTCATTGATCTTCTCTTCGGCGTTGAGCACCTCCGACTCCCGTTCCTTCAATTCCTGGGTAACGAATCGCTCCCCGCCCACAAGGGTCTGTTTGCGGATATAATCATCGGGTACTTCATGGAGATGCGAACTGCTGACTTCAATATAATAACCGAAAACCTTATTGAATCCCACCTTGAGATTTTGAATACCGGTACGGTTGCGTTCGATACCCTGCAAACCGGCTATCCATTTCTTGGAGTCACTGATGGATAACTTCAGGTTGTCGAGTTTTTCGCTGAAACCGCCGCGGATTATGCCTCCATTGTTGTCCAGCGCCGGCAGGTTATCATTCAGGGCCGGTTTAAGCAATGCCACGAGTTCTTCCTGCCCTGGAATATCCGCCAAGAGTTTTGTGAGTTCGTCATTACCCGAACGTATTTTTTTAAGGCGCGTTACATTTTCAGCCGAATCCAAAACCTGCCCTATGTCCCTGGGAGTGATTCTATGGGAGCCAAGTTTTGCGGTCAGGCGCTCGATATCCGGAAGTGTTTTTAATATTTCCGTAATCGATGCCGATGTTTCATTATCCCCTAAAAACGCCGAAGCGTAGCTTTGGCGTTCATGAATTTCCCGAATCGTATTTAACGGTTTCACAATCCATTTGCGGAGCAATCTTTTTCCCATCGCGGTAATAGTAAAGTCTATTGTTGCCAAAAGACTTCTGCCACGCCCCGGAATAGATGTCTGCAGAAGCTCGAGGTTGCGAATAGTTGCCGAATCGAGAAACATCTCTCCGCTTCCGACCGACCTTGAAGGATGGCTGATGTGTTTAATCTTGTCCTGTTTGGTTTCCTGAAGATAAGAAAGCGCCGCCCCGGCCGCGGAGATACCGGCGCGCATATCCTCAAGGCCGAAACCGTCAAGGCTCTGCACTTCGAAATAACCGGTTAGTCTTTTACGAGCGTGTTCATAGCCGAACCGAAAATCTTCTATCTCGGTAAGGCAATCATTAGTATTTCCCGGCAGGGATTGGCGCAATCGGGGGCCTGCCTCTTCGCTTATTAAAATTTCGGCAGGATTTAAAGATTCGAGTTTCTCCGCTATCACAGTACAATGAATTTCTTCTACCTGAAAATTCCCAGACGTAAAATCGATGACGGCGATTCCGGCGCGTTCCCCGTTAACCAACAGTGCCGCCAGCGAACCGCCGTTCTGATTATCATCAGCGGAAATGGCCGTTCCCGGAGTAACTATCTCGACCACTTCGCGCTTGACCAATCCTTTGGCGAAGCGGGCATCCTCGACCTGGTCGCAGACGACTACCTTTTTACCGGCTTTCAGAAGTGTGTTAATATATTTCTCCGCGGAATGATAAGGTACGCCTGCCAGGGGGATCCTGTCGGCCCCTTTGCCATGGGCGCGGGAGGTTAAGGCGATATTTAAAATCCGCGATGCCTCTTCGGCATCATCGCCGAACATCTCATAAAAATCGCCCATCCTGAAAAACAGTATTTTATCGGGATAATTGCTTTTAATACGGTGATATTGCTCCATCACCGGAGTCAGTTTCTTAGCCAGAATTGCCTCCGGAAATATTACTTAAGGATTATGAGGAAACTGTCCTTTTCCTGGCTCTCAAGCCTTTTCTTCGCGGCCTCGGCCTTAATCCGGGCCGTGTAAGGCCCCACAAGAACTTTATAATATCTCTGACGGTTGACTACCTGCTTCTCCACTTCCGCCCGGTAACCTTCTTTTTCGAGACGGTTTTTCATGCGATTGGCGTTATTCTTCGATGAAAACGCCCCAACCTGGATATAGTAATTCGCTCCGACCAGCTCATCCGCGTAAGTGTCTTCCTCGGTTATGTCAGGAATCCCGTCTGATATTTCCGTTATCGCCGGGAGTACATCGCCATAGAACCCGGCGGGATATTTTTCGAAATATTCGTCCTTGTATTTTTTTGCCCTGGCCATATAGCCTAATGATTCATAACTCAACGCCAACATCGCCATCGCCTGTGGATACGCGGGATGACTGCTTTTTTCCATTACCTTGGTGAAACTACCCGTAGCCCGGTTGTAATCGCCGGTTTTATAGTACGCGAGGCCCAATCCCCAAAAAGCCCATTCGACAAATTCGCTGTCTGAATATTCTTCGATTATATTCCTGAAGGTAGCTTTCGCTTTATCGTATTTGCCGCTGTTAAGATAGGTCATCCCCAACAGCCACTGGGATTCATCTTTCATATTAGAATATTTATTTTGCTCGGGAAACGATTCCAGTTGCCCTATGCAGGTTATATAGAACGAACGGATAAAATAGTAATGGGCAAGCTTTATGGCCGCCAGGTCTTTTTCCGGGAAATAATCGCCGCCGTATAATGATTCCTTAAGGTATTGCGCCGACTGATGCCCTTCCGGTTCAAGCAATCCCTGGTAATATAAGGCGGTGTTTTCAGACAATCCCCTTTCCGATGCCTTATCCAGCATCTCTTTGGCTTCATCGAGTTTACCATCCATGATGAGTTCGGACATACGCGGATCTGCAAATATACTATTATCCGAAAAACCGAGGAAAATAATAAGCCCGATAAAAATTATGATTATCTTTTTCATATTAACAGCTGAATTAAAGCCCGTAAGTGCCTACCCTGTGGCATTTCGCGCACAGCGGCTCCGGTTCGGGTACGGCATGTCCGCATTCCGAACATATATACAGCTCTGCCGGTTCAATCTCTTTTTTTCGAAGTATACAATATTCCTCCGCTATAGAAGCCAGTTCCTGGAGGTTTTCTTCTTCCCGGTAAATCTCCATTAATTCGGTAAGTGATTCGTAATCATTCGGTTTTATCTCAAGAGTCCGCTTCAAATTACGTATAGCTTCCGGCTTTTTGCCCATTTTAGTCTGGATACGCGCCAGCGCCCTTATCGCCCGTATATTCTTTTCGTCCTTCTCCAAAATACGCAGGTAAATCTCTGCTATATCGCTGAATTTGCCGGTCTCAAAAAGCGCGCTTTCAAGTTTCTCAAAGCAAATATGGGACTTCCCGGGAATATCATGGCATAGTTTTTTCCACCAGTCGATAGCATCGTTGAGACGGTTATCCTGTACATAAGCATCCCCTATATAAAGATATGCAAGGGCGCATTTATTATACAGATTCAACGCTTCTTTATATATAAGCCTCGCTTTATGTCCATCGCCGCTGTTGGCGTGTTTTATTCCTTCGAGAATTTTATACATAGCCTGGAACCTGCGGTCATATTTATCGGGATTGATCCTGGCTAACCGCTCCACCGTGGGAATAGCGTTAACCCAATCTCCGGTAAGAGTATAAACCTCAAGCAGTTTCTCCAGGAATACTTCATTGCGGCTGTCGCCCGAAAGCAATCCCCTGAGCGTTTTGCCCGCCTCATCGTATTTCTCGGCGGCGAAAAGATCCTCTACCATCGCCTCGTTAATCTCCTGCCGTTCAATCTCGGTCAGGTTTCCCCTCATGGAAAGTTCTCGATGAATCTGGAAGGCCCGGTCGAGGGAATTTTTCAAACGGAGTATATTACCCAATCGAAGATAAGCGTCAACATTTTCGGTATCCAATGAAACAGTTTTCTTGAAATGTTCATAAGCTTCATCGATACGCTTGTCGAATTGGGCTTTTAAACCGAGTATATACTCATCCCTCGCCGAACCCGGTTCTCTTCGTTTTGCCCGCCGGAAAAACATCATTACAATTATCAACAAGGCGGCTAAACCCGCCAGGATTATTATCAATAAGGTATTATCCAAATTCTACTCCGGTTGAGTTGAACTATCTTTGTTTTCGTCCGGTTTCTTTACTTCTTCCTCGGAATCCTGCAAAGGCATATTCCGTATAGCCTTTATCTCTTCCAGAAGCCGTTTGTTCTCCTTTTTCTGTTTGCTTAACGCGCCGTGAATTTTAAAGAACTGGGCAATGGAAATAACAAACCAGAATAGTATCCCGAGAACAAATGCTTCAAACAGAACCAGCACCAACGGGATATCGGTATATTTATGATTAAGCAGATTCACGCTGACTCTCTGGTATGAATTCTGAATGGCAAATGCCAGTATCAGCAATATAACAACGGTAATGATAAAATATCTAATAACCCACATGGGCATCCTCCGAATCTCTTATGACTATTGAAAGTAAATATTATCCAATTATGCACTGTTTAGTCAACATATTTTTAGAATCATACGTAATGTTTGCCCAAAGCGCCCAAATTAATTGCCATAAACGATGATTTATTTAAATTATGGTTATGTCGGTAAAATTAAAAAAGGTCATATCCGTAAGCAGGAGGTGCGATTTAATCGCCCATTACCCCGATTATGTAATTAATGAACTGCAAAAATATCCGCCAGGTGAAGCGCATACCGTTGTTATATGGACTAAAAATCCGGAGAATCTAACAAAGCATATTAGTCTATATCAGGCTTTAAGGGAATATTCTAACTTATACCTGCTTCTGACAATTACTGGAATGGGAGGTACAATTGTTGAACCGGGAGTTCCCTATCCCGAAGAAGTATTCAAACAAATCCCCGACATTATTGATTTTGCAGGAGGGCCGGAGCATATTGGAATAAGATATGATCCCCTAATTGAGATCATAGATACTTCCAATAATAACCGTTATTCGAATATGTCTGAAGATAAGTTTGAACCGGTGCTGGAGATGATTTCCCTGAATAAAATCCCCCGGTTGATAGTTTCCGTAGCCCAAAAATACGGTAAATCCGAAAAAAGGATGAAAAAAATGGGGCTGATATTCTTGGAAAATTACCAGGTGAAGGCTGAAGAA
>WJIJ01000201.1 GCA_014730345.1 Candidatus Zixiibacteriota bacterium
AACTGATTGATGAGCGCTTGGAAGCGGGAAGTCATAAGTTGCCATGGGACGCTATCGGTTATGCGTCCGGCGTTTATTTTTACAAACTGACCACCGGCAAAGTAATATTAAGCAGGAAGATGGTTATGGTGAAATAGGAGGCGTTTATAGTCTTTAGATAATCCAGGGATAATTTAAATCCCTCTTGACAATAACTCCATATTTATTTAATTATATATAGTTAACCTTCATCCATAAGTGAACGGTAGTAGATTTAGTTCGGAGTTATTGTTATGTGTTTTAGAATCTGTCTCGCGGTTTTTGTACTGCTGATTACCTGCAATTTGTCAATTGCGGATACCCCCATTGATTTATCACCATCCAACCTTGAAGTTTCTTTCAATGGCACATTTATTTATAATTCCGTAAATCCCCATGCGCGGGTTTGTTCCAATAACGGTTTCTATTATTGTACATACAAGGTTACCGATGCCGGCGATGAATTGCGCACGCTCTCCGATTTCCGTTTCTATAAGGATAGCCAACTGCTGTTTACCATGGCAAACGCTCCCGGTTCAGATTTGTACATCTCCAATTCCGGATACATCGTATTTTTCGACATGTCCCGCCATTTTGATGGTTTTCTGACAATACATTATTATAAACCATCGGGCGAGAAACTCTTCTCCCGCGAATACCAATCTGCGTCATTGTTCGGCTTTTCTCCGAATGGCGATAAATTCGGCGTAGGTCATAAAAAAGGGTTGGAAGTAATATCGCTTCCTGATGGCGATGATGAATTGTTCAGCCATGCTGATAAATTCGCAATATCCGAGGATAATCGCTGGCTGGCCACTGCCCGCGATGGAATTATCACCATACATAAGGACAATATACGACGTTTCAGTATCGATGCCGGGTCCATCTACTCCCGCGGTTTAGAGATTTCAACCTCGAGTAATTTTGTCGCCGTTATCGATAAACATAATTTGAAAACGTACTCGCTTACCAGCGGCGATTTGATAGCCCATGACCGCCTGGAGGATAATTATTCCTACAGGGAATTAGCCATACATAATGGTAATATCCTCGCTGGAGTACACTATCGCGTAGATGGAATCTCCAAAGGTTATTTAAGGATTTATCAACCAACAGGGAAAGTGCTTTGTAATAATGAAGAGGCTGTTAGAAACTACAAGACCTTTTCTCAGAAGGTCAATCTCAAAAAGGATATAGCCGATTACGACCCTATCCCCTGGCCCTTCGAGCCTTTCGATACCATGCACACCGTATGGAACCATTACGAACAGCACATGAGTTATGGCGAGGCTGATTGGTCGTACCTTCACCAGGGGCTTGATATAATTACTCCCATTGCTGAACCAACTTACGCGGTAACGCCGGGAGTGGTGAAATGCGTTCTCACCCTCGGTGGGGAATCATACTGGCGGCTGGCGGTATCCCAGGAGCAGGTTTCCGAACGTTCAAATGGATGGCTTTATGCCCACCTGATACGAAGTTCCATACAGGTCGATGCCGGCGACACTGTTGATGTACACGATTACCTCGGCGATATTATCGAATGGTATGACGACTGGGGCCATATCCACTTCGTCGAGATTAACGATACCGGATTGATATGGCGCTATGATGACAACGAATGGGGTATAAATTTCAATCCGCTTCTCGCGTTAACAGGAGACCCTGATACAATCGCGCCGGAATTCGAGAATGTATTCCATGGTTCCCTCTTCGGCTTCTGCGAAAATGAGCGGAGCGATTATCAATATCCCGATGAACTTCAGGGTGATATAGATATAATAGTAAAAGTTTCAGATTATATCGGCGATTCCGACTGGGAACAACCTGCATACGAACTTTACTACCAGATAAAAAGAATAGAAGACGGTGAAATTATACTGCCCCGTACCCTCGCCCAGATTTTAAACCATCCATACAGCTTTTACGGCACCGAGCAGTTTGTACCTTACGCTACGGTTCTGTACAAACGCGATTCCTACTTGTTGCCCCCGGAATGGATGGAGCTTGACCGTGATTATTACCACATACTCACAAATAATAACGGCGATTCAACGGTAAGCCTCTATGAGAAAAATCTCGCGTTTTCAACTGATGACTACAGGGATGGAAACTATCGCATTATAGTGGAAGCATGCGACCCTTATGGCAATTGCCGGACTGACAGTATGGATGTTTATTTCGATAATGGTATCGTCGATGTGCCGGATGAAAACCATAATATTCCACGCGCTTTCTCGTTGAAACAAAATTACCCGAACCCTTTCAACTCATCCACCGAGCTGATCTATACTCTCGATGAAACTTCTGTGGCTACCATTGATATCTATAATATCATGGGGGAGAGAATCGAAAGTTTGATAAATAAATCACAAGAAGCGGGTCAATACAGTATAGTATGGAATGCCGGGGATTACTCATCGGGTATTTATTTCTGCAAATTAACTGCCGGGAATAAGTCCTCCGAAATAAGAATGACCTTATTAAAGTAATCCTCATTAATATTTAACATTTTCATTATTGACAAATCCGATTATTTAGCTTAATTTAAGAATGAGCGAGAAAAAGCTTTCTTCTTTATTGTTCTTCAAGAGAAATGAAGCTGTTAGTCACTACAAATCTGCGATAAATACAAAACGTATCATCAAATAAATTACGCTCGTACGTTGTTATTAAACCTACTACTCATTACCCAAAACCCCAATAAGGAGAGTTTATGAAGAATCATCTGCTCCAACTCCTTCTCGCTGTTTTGATAGCGGGATCTTTCGGTCTCGCCTCTGCCGGCGAAATCGACCCTGGTCTTGAAAAGGTCATGGAATCGATGACCGCCGACCAGGAAATTTCAGTATTGGTCTATCTCAACGAACAGGCCAATATCGGCTCGTTGACCGACCAGATGGACAGTGAAAGAGCTACACTTCGCCGTCGCCACGAAATAGTGGTACGCTCCCTGCAGTCGGTAGCTGAAAACACACAAAGCTCCATCTTATCTTATCTTGAAAATGAAAAAGCCAACGGAAACGTTTTCGATTACCAGGCATTCTGGATCACTAATGCCATTAAGGTTAACGCTCCCGTTAGCGAAGTAAAAGAATTAGCGGCGCGGCCCGATGTTTCCACCGTATATTTCAACTACGGTATCGAACTCGTCGAACCGGTCGAAGTTAAGGAATCCAGCCGTAAGGATATCGCCAATGTCGAAGTTGGTTTATACGCCGTCCGCGCTGACGAGGTCTGGGCTATGGGATTTGACGGAACCGGCGTGCTGGTTGCCAACATGGATACTGGCGTTGACGGCAACCATCCGGCGCTTG
>WJIJ01000202.1 GCA_014730345.1 Candidatus Zixiibacteriota bacterium
ATCGGGGAGATAGTCCTCATCGATATGCACCGATTTACAATCCGGACACCAGCCCGGCAGACTCGGATAATTGCTCTGACCTAACAGACTCTTGGTGAGAACCAGAACAGCCATTAATATTAATGCGCCGATAAGCCTGACTGCTTTCATAGTAAAAACTCCGACAGTAGCTTTAGAAAATAATGAGAATCTTGATTTTCATGATAAATACCCATTAAAAAATTCAAACTTTTTAAGACAGTTATCCTTTCCATGCATTTTATACCCGAAGTGTAGTTATTCAGATGAAAACTATGCCATAATAAATCTTTTGACAGAATAATTGCGGTTCTTCTGGCAACATATATGTTAACGGTTGGGGATATAATTTTCGGTTATTCTTTACAATTCGCACTCATGGCTCCAGCCCCCGATTAGCTGATGCCATTATACTGCTTTTATAAAGGTTTTGTCAAGGAGTTAAATATTTATTGTTCATCAGGACCCAGAGATAAAGGACAAGGGGGGATTCCCTACCTCAACTCATCAAAACTTTCCTCGGTGATGATGTCGAGAACTCCGTTGACGAATCTACCTGAGTCGCGGGTGCTGTAGCGTTTGGCTAACTCCACCGATTCATCAATAGTTACCTTGCGGGGGACATCCGGGAAAAATAAAATTTCGCATACGCCCATGCGCAGGATGTTGCGGTCGATTATCGCGACCCGGGATAACTGCCAGTTTTGAAGATTCTTCTGGATAAGCAGGTCGATGGTGGGTTTGTTGCGCAGGACCGTGCGGTAAAGGTTCTCGCCGAAAAAGCGAGCCTTCTCGTTGATCTTATACCTTCCCAGGCAGTAGTTCCATATCTCATGGATAAGCGATGGGTCGCCGTCGATGCCGCGCATCTCAACAGCGTACAATGCTTCCAATACGGCGTGCCTGGCTTTTCTTCTGGGACCCATTCCCATAGGCGTTATTCCAAAGAGCAGTAAATGTTAAATGTTAAATTAAATCTGAACCGGTCAGATTTGTTGCATCAAGTTAGCCATCTCGATGGCGGAAAGCGCGGCGTGCCAGCCTTTGTTGCCCGCCTTGGTACCGGCTCTCTCGATAGCCTGTTCCAAATTATCGGTCGTTATAACGCCGAAAATTACCGGGACTCCCGAATCGAGGGACACCTTAGCGATACCCTTGGCGACCTCGCTGGCTATATAATCGAAATGGGGGGTATCCCCGCGGACGACAGTACCGATAGCGATTACCGCGTCGTACTTTTTCGATTCGGCAAGTTTCTGGGCGGCATAAGGTATCTCAAAAGAGCCGGGAACGCGGATAATGGTTATGTCATCGTCATTGCAATCATGACGATTAAGACAATCCAGCGCGCCTTCGAGAAGTTTTTCGGTGAAGAACTCGTTGAACCGCGAGACCACGATAGCGAATTTTTTCCCCGCGGCGGTAAGTTTAGCTTCAATTATTCGCGGCATTTTTTATCTCCTTAATCTTTCTTTTTCAATTCAAGCAGGTGTCCCATCTTGTCGCGCTTGGTGGTCAGGTATCTCACATTGAACTTATTGTTAGAACATTCCAATCTTACCCTGTCGGTTACTTTTAAACCATATCCCTGCAATCCCACAATCTTCTTGGGATTATTGGTCAGGATCCTGATAGTGGTTAAACCCAGGTCCTTGAGAATCTGGGCACCGATACCATAATCCCGGAGGTCGGGTTTGAAACCGAGTTCGGTATTGGCCTCCACGGTATCGAGTCCATTTTCCTGCAAGTGATACGCTTTCAATTTATTGGCCAATCCGATTCCACGGCCTTCCTGTCGCATGTACAATACAACTCCCAAACCTTCATTTTCCACCATCTGCATAGCGGAAGTTATCTGGTCGCCGCAATCACAACGCATTGAATGGAACACATCGCCGGTAAGGCATTGGGAATGGACACGCACCATCACATCTTCTTTGCCGGCGACGTCGCCTTTAACCAGCGCTAAATGATGATAAGCATCTATGTCGCTTTTGTAAAGATGAAGTTTAAAATGTCCGTATTTTGTTGGCAGGTCGACTTCGGTAACCCTGTGCACAAGCCGTTCGGTCCGCTGGCGGTACTCGATTAAATCCTTGACAGTTATAATCCTCAGGTCATGTTTTTTTGCAAATTCCATCAATTTAGGTACACGCGCCATGCGGCCGTCCTCGTCCATAATTTCACACAGGACTCCACCGGGTTTCAATCCCGCCAGCCGGGCGAGGTCCACCGTCGCCTCGGTATGTCCGGCCCGGGCGAGTACTCCGCCCTTAACCGCCTGCAATGGGAAAACATGTCCCGGGCGGGCAAGGTCAGAAGGTTTTGAGGAATCATCGATAAGGACTTTGATGGTCCTGGCCCTGTCTGAAGCGGAAATGCCGGTGGTTGTGCCATAGACCGCGTCTACCGAGACATGAAAACGTGTGCCATGCAGGGCGGTATTCTGCTTGGCCATCGGTTCAAGTTCAAGGTTTTCCAGACGCTCCAAAGGAAGCGGAACGCATATCAACCCCCTGCCCTCTTTAGCCATAAAATTTACCGTTTCGGCAGTTGCTTTCTCGGCGGCCATAATAAGATCGCCCTCGTTCTCGCGGTCCTCATCGTCGCAAACGATAATTACTTTGCCAGCGCTGATGGCATCGAGCGCGTCCTCTATTCTATCGAATTTATACATTATCTGCTACCAACCTTTCTCTTTAAGTTGATCCATACTGAGATTGCTTTTGTTGGAATTTAAGGAAAGCATTTTCTCTATATATTTAGCTAAAACATCGAATTCAAGATTGACCTTGTCCCCTATCTTTTTGTAGACCATATTCGTTGATTGCAGGGTAATAGGGATAGCGCTGACCTTGAAATGACCATGACCTGCCTCTACAACAGTCAGGCTGATTCCCTCTATAGCAACCGAGCCTTTGTTTACCAGGTACCGCGAAAATTCCTCGGGGAATTTAACTGAAATATCCACTTGTTCGCCCTTCGGGCTTATGGCGGCGATTTCGCCCACGCAGTCGATGTGACCGGAAACCATATGGCCGCCAAGGCGAGACTGCAATGTTAACGAACGTTCGAGATTCACCATATCGTTAAGTTTCAATAATCCGAGGTTGGTTCTGTCAAGGGTTTCTTTAATGGCTTCCACTTCGAATGATTCCCGGTCGAAGGATGTTACCGACTGGCAAGTCCCGTTTATATTGATACTATCGCCCGTATTCATGTCGCTGACAATAAGTGCGGACTTCATACGGTAGACAAGGCCATTGCCCTTTTTGGCCCGTCCGATCACTTTTCCTACATCTTCAACAATACCGGTAAACATAACTAATTGTCTGTATAAAAATCAGGATAACCCGTAAATACCGAATCGTACCCGATCGTCTCCCATTTGTGAAATTTGAATTTTATACTATCCAGCTTGATCTTCGATTTTGCCGTATCTATGAAATGAACCCCGGACCCGAAGATAAACGGGGTGTGCGAAATTATCATCTTATCTACAGCATGCTCCGAAAGGAATGCCTGGAAAATCTCCCTGCCGCCCTCAACAAGTATTGAATTAATACCTTTGCTCATCGCCTGCTCCAGAAATTCCCTTATGGGAAATCTTTTACGCCTTGATCTTATTTTCCATAGTTCGATATTCTCTCCATAAGGAACCTGGTTTGAATTTACCGATGGTACCGCTATGACCGTTTTTTGCGAGGAGTTCCCATTTATAACATTCAATTCTTCCGGAAGCCTCGCGCCATCGGATAGGATTACCCGGACGGGATTTCGTCCGCGAACATGACGCACATCGAGCCGGGGATTATCGACAATTGCCGTTCGGGCGCCAATCAACACAGCGTCATATCCGGCTCGGAGGCGATGAACATATTTTAAAAACTCTTTCCCGGACAGGTAACGGTTCTTCAGATGATCGGAGTAAATATAGCCGTCGAGGGACATGGCCGCTTTCAGGACTACAAAGGGCGCCCGCTCGGTTATATTTTTAAAGTAGACTTCGTTCAAGCGGTATCCTTCCTCTCTAAGCAGGCCGGAACGAACTCTTAGTCCCGCGTTTCTGAGCTTTCTGAATCCATGTCCTTTGACCTTTGGATTAACATCGCGGTTGGAGCAGACCACTTCCCTGATACCGGCTTCGATAACCGCGCCAGCGCAGGGAGGCGTTTTTCCGTGATGGTTGCACGGCTCCAGGTTAACATACAGCGTGGAACCTTCCGCTTGACCCTTAGCATTTCGAATGGCGTTCGATTCAGCGTGGGGACCGCCGAATTTAGCATGATAGCCTTCAGCGATTACCTCGCCGTTTTTTACCAAAACAGCTCCGACCATCGGGTTCGGAGAGACTTTTCCCCAGCCTTTGCGGGCAAGTTCGAATGCCCTGCGCATGTATTGTATATCTCTTTCAGAGAACTTACTCATAAAAAAATCCCCTCTTCGGGGATAAATAGAGAGACCAATGGGGATTGCGGAAATAGATATAGCTTTCCCTCAACCTTCTCTCATCCGGACTGTAACCGTCGGCATCGGGATTCCACCGATTCAGCTTGCGCTCGCGGGCTTTCACCGCCGGTGAGGAATTTCACCTCGCCCCGAAGGTTAAACTTTTAATTTATAGATTTCACAAATTTTGTCAAGTCAAATCGGGATAATTATTTTAAATGGGATGATATCGATTAATACCCGATAAAAAAGCGGGCTTTTGACGCCCGCTGTATGAAATCTGCATTGCCGGCAGTCCACCGCATTTCTACTCCACGGTCATCTTCACTTTGCCGGTGGAGGCGAGGATGTTGATTGTGTATGTCTGCGTAGTATCCATACAATTGCCCAGCGTTACCGTACCCGATGAGCCTGTTGAGCCATCAGTATCAAAAACCACGCAGTTGTTGGAAAATGTACATCCTTCAATTACAGTGTTGCCGGACATATCCACCGGTCCGGTGATGATGGAATCTCCTCCTGCAGTATATATGCCATTGTCGTCATCATCCGAAAACACAACAACCTGGTTGTTGGAGTTATCGAACCAAACACCAGATGGTACGCCGTTTGTTATAGCCATTGAACGCGCGGAGCGAAGATATGACGCGTTATTGGCGGCATCACCACGCGCTTTCATCCGGCTGATAAAATTCAAAAACCGGGGCGCCGCCATACTGGAAAGCACTCCGATTAAGACAACCACGATCATAATCTCCAGCATGGTAATACCCGATTGGCTTCTGATTTTTTTGCGGGAAAACATTCCTACCCCCTTACCGGCTGGCGTTTCTTTTGCGTTTTACGCGGTTGATTCGTACTGTTTGTTTTAACCTTAACCTTGGAGAATAACCATATACCGGCTATAATAATCAGGGCTATTACGCCATATCCAGTCATCCCTCCGGAACCCTCAACAGGCACCTTATGAGGATTGGCAAACTGCCCTGAATGAGCCAGTTCTTCGCCGGCAAATTTAACCTCTATGAAATACTGAATCTCCTCGCTATCGACAAGTTGTCCGGCAACCGTAACCGCGTAACGGCCAGGGGTAACCTGTTTCATGGAAACCTGCCGGTACTGGTTTAACGGGTCGGTACGATAGTGAGCGATGGCGGTCGCGCCGTCGGGCATATTGCGAAGTGTAGCGCTGATATCAAAGTCTTCGTTAGCCCTGGCTTTGAGCGCGGGTGTATGCACAATAGAAACCGGAGGCAGTTCGGCATCTGGTGAATCTACATCAGGATTGTCGTATCCCTCGGGAAGAACCGATGTGAAATTGCCCACGTCACTGCCGTCCTCGGGGAAGAAAAACGCCCCGATGGCTATATTTGGTAAAACCAATCCCAGTATGATCGCGATCAATGTAATTCGTTTACTCATTGCCCCTCCTTTATTTTAATCCTGTTCCCAGGCTATAGTTACCGAACCCTTGACTCGGGATAAATAGATGGAATAATCCGAAGCGGAACCGCCGCTTCCGGAAGTCAATCGTTCATCATGGTTTAGGGTTATCCTGGTGCCGCCGATGATCAAGGCTTCGTTCCTTGCTACCAGCGAACCGTTTACCACCGAGTTATCATTAAACCAACCAGCTACGGCGTGGTTGGTGTAAATCGCGCCATCGATACCTCCTACCCTGCTGTCGGCGAAATCGGACCAGGCTACACCTTCAGGGCATCCGAGATATTCTGAGGAATTAAATCCGCCGCTTAGCTGGAACTGGCTGTAAGAATAAGAACCATCATAATTTCCGTCTCCGTCCACATCTTCTCCGGAACCGGGCACAACCACCCAATCAGATGGGATATCAACGGTCCCGCCATTTATTACCAGGTCGGCCGAAGTTCTTTCTCCGGTTGATGGATTGTATAAATCCACAGACCAATAACCATCACGTTCATTATCGGATCTTCCATAAGGATTAGAGCTGGAAGTCTGGTCGCCGAAAACGCCGTCGGTACCAACATCTTCGTTGCCGTCATTACGATAATCCCTGAGCCAGCCGCCGCTGTTGGTAATGTACCTCTGCCAATTGCTTTCGGTGTAATCACCCAGCACCACGTTTTCACGGGTCTGGAAACTGACAAGGTCGCGGTCCTGGTTAGCCTGTATCCAGTCATCAACGCGCTGGGCGTATTCTTCAGGAGTTTCATTGCCATAATCAAAATTAGGACGTTCGGTTGGAGGATTGGCATACTCCACGGTTCCGGCGATATAACTATTCTGGCCTACATAGAACGCGCCCTGGCCCTGTATTGTCCCTTTAACCACCATGTCGCCGGTTATAACCACCGGACCATCTACAATTACTGGATTAGTTGACGTTCCATTCAGTACAACATTTCCGGTTTCTCCGTCATCATCGCCATAAGCGCCAATAAATAAAACTTCTTCATCCTGGAGAACACCGTCTCCATTATCATCTATGCCGACCCTGCCGGGATCATTGCCCAACTCGCCGCGGGCAAGCTGTTCATAATATGGATTAAGCTCCTGAACATTGCCGTCGCCGTCAGCATCGGTAGGGTCATTTAAGTTCGGCATATCGATAGTGGCCGGATCCCAGGTAGAGCGGTCGACACCTGCATAATCATGGCGGTTTTCGGCATATTGGGTCATTCCCTCATACCTCGAACCGCTCTGCGGGAAAACATAACCGCCGGCATAAGCGCCGCCGGAACTGGCCATATCGCCGGTGAATGGATTATACATGGGATTTCCGTTGCCGGTGAATGAACCGCTCAATACATCAAAATGCCCGTTAGCCCGAACGTTACCATTGGCTACCGCGCCGCCGGAGGGAAATCCCGCCCACCAACCGAAATGGTTGATAAAATACGAATAATCAAAAACGCCCGATGGCAGAATTCCCACTCTCAAAGTGGCCGTAATCGTGGTTTCTTCGTTGCCCTGGTCATAAGAACCAACACTGCTGATAACAACATCGCGGCACTCGATAAAAGGTATGGACGGCCCCGGGTCGGATACGCTGACTATCTGTACAGAATAACGGCAGTCGTTACCAAGACTTACGGAGTCGAATACGGCAACACCCGCCTGGCTATCTATCCAACCGAACAGGTTGACCATAGGGCTGGTATTATCATCATTAAAGTTAGGCAGTATATAGTCGGCAATAGCCCTTTCAATACCGGCCTCCGCTACGTAAAATGCCTGCTTTGAGCGTTTTTCGCTGCCGGAAATACCCATATCGATATCTGAAGTAACAACTGCCGAAACGCCCATAAACGACAGCAGTACCAATATGGAAAGCGTTACCAATAACGCGCTTCCTTTTTCATTTTTAATTTGAACTAACATAGGATTTCCTTTCGAGTTAAAACTTTACAATTCTTCCGTTCTGAAAGTATTGTAGCTTACCGACCGGGCTAAACCCTGTTGGTCGGTCCAGTTAACAGTAACCGCGATTCTGTACAATCCGCTGGGGACGCTTCCATCGGTTGAATTATTATCTATTCTGGTCTGGCGGGTGAATTTGCCTTCCACGTTATTGGTGGTCTCAATAAATGGCATGGGTGAAAAGGTACCCACCGTCTTAAGATTTTCGATATAGTCGGAGGCGATTATATTGGCCGTGGTCAGGTCATTGGCAAAGCTGTTGCCGGTCATGGATGTTACCATCATTGGCGCTAATCCCAGCAAACCAATTGTAAATATTATCATCGCCATCAATACCTCAATCAAGGTATAACCTTCCTGATTTTTAAACTTTCTCAACGCTTTATTCATAATAATAACCTCATCTGGTTACAGATTCCTTACTTTAACTCTCATAGTATAGGTGCGCCTCCTGTAATCCTTGGCAATCGCTTCATCCTTTCTTGTGGATTTGGTAACCACGGTAACCTCAATTAAATCAGATGCTAACGCGGTAAATTCCATATCCTCGATATCATCGGCGAACATCTCCACATTCCCGTTGGTTGATTTCATCAGGTTGGGGTGCAGGGAATCGCTCTCATCGATGTAATAGATTATATCATCCCCGTGATGATTTAAAGTCAATGTATCCGGACCAACAGGGTCATAACCAATGCTGAAATTTTCCACTGAATCGGGGGTATTAAATCCTGCCTGGCGCAAGTTGAAAGCTATTTCATCGATTGCCGCCCGTCCGCGCTGTTGCATATCGGAAACATCTTCCTGGATCAAGTACTGTTGATGTTGGTCCAGATAGGCATCCATGGCATAGAATGTTACTATGCCGGTAAGGAGAGCCGCTATTAAAAGTTCTATTACCGTATATCCGCTTTCACATTTTAAAATCTTCATCTCTTCCCTCTTCTTTTATTATTCTGAATTGTAGTTGCGCAAATAATATGCCGGAAAAATTTAACGGCCACCGGATTTCCGTATAGTTATTGTATTGCGGTACAAGGACATACGTGAGGGCGGAATTTGAACAGCATTCGGGAGAACTGTTTATATATAGAAATTGGTGGTCAACCTATTGGGCAAATCCCATAATCAGGGAAACCGGCCGCGGTAAATAATATCAGAAATGCTAAAAACTTAGCCCCAAAAAATTGAAGTAATAAAAATATCAGGCCCGTGCTTTTATTCCATCCTAAATACCTTGACATCACTTAATTAGAAGCTATATTTGAGTTTCATACTTTACGGAGCTTGTCAAAGTAAGCGCCGTAACCAGAAAAATCGCGGTCGGAAAGGTTAATTCCATGAAATGGTTTCGATCATTATTTGAAAGCCGCAAGCGAAGCTCCAGTGATAGCTTAAGCATAATAAAATCCAAATTCGGCAATTTTATCTCCATTCTCGACTCCAACAATAAAGCTCTTAAAATTATGAGCGATATGGAGGAAAAATCCCAGGGCGACTATCTATTTGATATTAATTATATCCGCACATCCCTTGCCGACATCCGCGCGGCCGTTCAAAAAATGATAGATAACATGATAGCTCTCGGCGGTGATAATTATCTGCCGCTAAGGGAGCGTTACCGCAAAATCGACACTCAGTTGTCATTGATCCTCCCCGGCGGCAGGAATATACCTGAAGATGAATTCACTATTCCATTTTCAAGGTTAAATTACGAGAAAGCATTCAGCGTGGGCAGTAAAACCGCAAATCTCGGAGAACTGACATCGAGATTGAAAATGCCGGTTCCGGATGGCTTCGCTATAACCGGCTGGGCATACAAACATTTTATCGACCACAACAAATTGCAGGACAAAATCAGTAATGAAATAAACGCTTTAAATATAAAAAGTTACTCGGACCTTCAAAAGGTCAGCGACAGGATACAAGATTTGATAATGGGTTGTGAAGTACCGGGGGACCTGCAGGATTCTATTGTAAGAAGTTACGAGGAGCTTCACGTTTCCAATGATGGTATAGGATGCTGTCTCCGTTCAAGCGCCCTCGGCGAGGATACCCAGTTCAGCTTTGCCGGCCAATACAAGACTATCCTGAATATAAAAGATGAGTCTTTGATACCATCATATAAAGAAGTGGTCGCGGGGAAATTCAACGCCCAGGCCATCTACTACCTTCTGAGTCATTCGCTCTCGGAATCGGAGCTGGCAATGGGCGTGGGTTGCATGAAGATGGTGAATTCGGCAAAAAGCGGCGTTATTTACACACGTAATCCTGTAAACTCAGAAGATAATTCCCTGTTGATCAACTCGATACTGGGATTGGGAAGATTCCTTGTAGATGGTATAGTTACACCGGACATTTTCCATGTCGATCGCGATAATTTGACAATAAAACATAAAGACATTTCCCATAAGCCAGCCAAATTAATAGCGCTACCCGGAGGCGGCACTGCGGAAAAAGCCGTTCCCTCACAGGAACAGGAAAAACCTTCATTAACCGATAATGAGGTCGCCAAACTGGCTGAAATTGCCCTGAAAATCGAGGAGCATTACGGACACCCACAGGATATAGAATGGGCTATCGATGATTCCGGTGAAATATATTTGCTCCAGTCAAGGCCATTGCATGTGGCAAAAAAGCCAAAGCCAAAAAAGGAAATCGACCTTTCCGCCTATGAAGCGGTTAGCGAGGGCGGGGTACCCATTTCTCCGGGAATAGGCGCCGGCCCGGCATTCAATATAACCTCGCCGGATGACCTCGACAGCGTCCCCGATGGTTCAGTGTTGGTCACCCCCCATTCATTCCCCGGTATAGTGGCAGTCATGGACCGTTTGAACGCTTTGGTAACCCGTGTAGGCGGAATAGCGAGTCACATGGCCACAATCGCCCGTGAGTTCAGGGTGCCAACTATCTGCGCCCCGGCTAATATGTGCTCCCTGCATAACGGCAAGGAAATTACCGTGGACGCGAGTAGCGGGATTATTTACGACGGTATCCAACCGGAACTGATAGAGGCTCTCGCGCCGGAGGATGATTCGGTACAGGATACTGATATATATGAAATGATTAATAAGCTCTTACCCCATATCACGCCGCTAAACCTGGTTCATCCGCGCGAATCCGAGTTCCTCGCGGAGAAATGTGAAACTTTGCATGACATAACCCGATTCTGTCATCAACGCTCCATGGAGGAGATGTTTTACGGGGCAACTGAAGTGAAAGACAGGGACAGTCTTTGCGTGGAACTTAAAACCGATATACCGTTGAAAGTAAATTTGCTTTATATCGACCGGGAACCCCCGAGGACCGACCGCAAGGGATGCATTACCGTCGAAAACATAGAGTCAGTACCTCTCACTACCTTCTGGAGCGGTATAGCTCATGAGGGATGGCCGGTTCCCCCGGGACCAAGCGATGCCAGAGGTTTCGCTGGAGTGCTTGCCACCTCAATGACCCGCGGAGGCGAAGGGGAATTCGCCGAGAACAGTTTCGCCCTCATAAGCAAGGAGTACATGATACTGAGCCTGAGGATGGGCTACCATTTTACCACTATCGAAGCGATGATAACTCCCATTGCAAATAACAACTATATACGTATGCAGTTCAAAGAAGGAGGCGCGGCTATTGACAGGCGAGTGCGCAGGATAAGATTGATAACCGAAATACTAACGAAGTTCGGATTCGAGAACAACTCCCGGCAGGATTTCCTCGATACAAGCTTAACTCACCAGGATGAATCAACAACCAGGAAAGCTCTTTACAGCCTGGGGAGACTTACCGTGCTGACCAAGCAACTGGACATGGCATTGTCCAGCGACGCGATAACGACCTGGTACATAAAAGATTTGTCTCAAAAATTGGGAATCGCTGAACAAAAGGCGGATGATGATGGGTAGGATATACGATACATTGCAGAAGGTCGTAAATAATTTCATTTTTAAACACTTCATCCTCACCGGAGCATTCTTATTTCTAATTGTAATCAGTTTCGCGCTTTACCTGATTTTCCAGAACGCCCAGATGATGCGCGACCAAATCAATGAGGACTTCAATCAACAGCAATTGGTACTTGCCCGGCAGGCGGCAACCCTGATAAACGCCCATCTTGGCGACATTAGATCCGAAATCGAAAGCCTTGACAGGTTTATACAGGCAGGAATAAGCAACAAAGCCCTCAAAGAAGCGATGGAAGCGTTAGCGGAGAGGACCAGGAACAAGGGAGTGGCGGTGGTGGCTATGGCCGATTCCCGCGGTGAGTTGATTAACTCGGTCAGCAATGGGGAAAAATATGAACTCGAGATTAACAATATTCCGGTCTTCTGCCGCAATTCCGGGGAAATCTCCATTAATCGGATTAATATCGATATCCGTGAAGACTCCAGCGATGTTATAGCCGGCACCCTATGTAAACAAGTTAATATTCCCGGCGCGGATAATAACGGTTACCTTATTGTAAAGATAGACATCTCCAAGTTGACCGCGAACGTTACCGAAAATATCCATTCCGGTAAAACCGGATACGCCTGGGTAATCAACCAGGATGGAATGTTCCTCTATCATCCGGACCAACAGTTTATCGGTAAAAACGCCTTCACCGCGCGAAAAGAACGTGAGCCTTATATCAGCTTCGCGCAAATTAACCAGATTATGAAAGACCGCATGCTCCAGGGTAAGGAAGGCACCGGTATCTATGAAAGCGGCTGGCACCAGGGTACTAAGGGAAGGATAACCAAATTAATCGCCTATACACCCGTTAATAGTCCAATGCTCAGGTCTAACCAGATCTGGTCGGTGGCGGTGGCCGCCCCGACAACCGAGGTCGCGGATGTTGTTGAGGCGATTTACACCCGGCATTTCCTCGCGGAGGCGGCAATAATAGCCAGTATTATAGTTTTCGGTTTCGTTGCCATAATCTACCAGCGCAGGATTTCTAAATCCCTTGAAAAACAGGTCTCCGAACAGGAGAAATATATGTCCAGCATTCTCCAGAATTCGGTGGACGCCATTATATTCATCGATGTTTATAACAGGGTAAAGCTGTGGAACCGGGGCGCGGAAATGATTTTCGGCTATACCGCCGAGGAAATGATGGGCAGGACCTTTCACAGGCTGATACCCCCCGATATGGACGCCGAGGAAGAACTTCAGAGAATTCACAAAGATGTTCTCGGCAACGGCTATATCAGACACTACCGGACCAAGAGAAAAACCAAGGACGGGCGTGTTATTACTATCGACCTTTCCCGTACTCTTCTCCGGTCGGACACCGGCGAAATCCTGGGCAGTACCGCGATTATCAAGGATATTACAGATACTGTGGAGCTGGAACAGAGGATTTACAACACGGAGAAGCTGGCCTCAATTGGTACCCTCGCGGCGGGAGTAGCCCATGAGATAAACAATCCCATCGCTATTATCCTCGGTTTCACCGATCTTCTGCTTGAAAAATACACAGAGGGGGATCAGGAATATGAAGACCTGAAGATGATTGAGGAAAACGCCAACCATGCCAAGACCATCGTCGAGAATATGCTTGGTTTCGCCAGGGTAACCGAGGGACTGGAAGACACAGTCGATGTCCGGCAATCCCTGGAAACCGTTGCTTCAATAATCCAGAATACACTGATGACCAAGAAGGTCCGGTTCGAACTGGATATCGGGGACGAATTACCGGAAATACGCGGCGACGCCAGGGAATACCAACAGGTAATTTTCAATCTCACCAACAACGCTATACAGGCGATGGAACCTGCCGGCGGCAATCTTAAAATTAAAGCCCATGCCGAAGATCACTGGGTTCATGTCGATATATCCGATACCGGGGAAGGTATTCCCGATGAACTTAAGCGGAAGATTTTCGATCCCTTTTTCACCACCAAGAAAGTTGGTAAGGGTACCGGATTGGGATTATCCTTATGTTATGGAATAGTGAATAAATTTGGCGGAAAGATAACATTTAAAAGCAGTTCCAGGATAGACAGGCCCGACAGGCCGTCGGGAACTACTTTTACAGTTTCAATGCCTGTTGGCAAAACAGAAAAGAGCGCCCAAGGAGGAAAAATTGAAACAGAGCATCCTGGCAATAGATGATGAATTGCACATGTTGAAACTCCTGGAACGGATAATCAGCGAGAAGACCGATTATCCGATCACGACTATCAACAACTCACTCGAAGTCCCGGATTTCCTTAAGGAGAACAAAGTCGACCTGATAATTACAGATTTAAAAATGCCCGGGATGGATGGACTGGATATATTGAAATATATCAAGGAAAACGACCGCAGTGAGGAAGTGGTTATAATGACCGCCTTCGGCTCGCTTGATACGGCGCTGGATGCTTTAAGCCAGGGCGTGTTTGATTATATCACCAAGCCCTTTAAAAAAGAACAGATTATCATGACCGTCGACAGGGCTATGCGCTGGCAAAAAGTTAAGGTTGAGTCGGAGAGGATGTCGGCCATATTTGATACCGAACCATATTCGGCGGCTATTGAGGCGTTTAAGAAAGAGTACGTTAACCGTCTCAAAGTTCGCTATTCCAGTGAATCGGAAATGATCAGCAAGTCGGGTTTAACAGGCGAAGATTTGAAATACGAGGATTAAAATTGAGAAAAGTGGAGTTAATTTTAAAGGCGAGATTATGATGGAAGGCAGAAAAGCGGGTGATTTAATGATTCCGCTCGACAAATATCCCCATATCCCCTACTGGTTTACTCTAAGGCAGGCTATGGCGGAATTCGAGAATTCGAGCATCGAAATCAATGGGCAAATTTCATTGCCCAGGATTATCCTGGTATTCGACGAAAAATACCAGCTGATGGGTATGGCAAGACGCCGGGATATCCTTAGAGGTTTAGAGCCGGAATTTTTATCCGGGAAATCCTATAAACATCCTAAAAAACTTTTCGATGTCGGGGTTGACCCCAATCTATCGGAAATGTCTTATGACAAGTTATTGAAGGCCATTAGAGAGAGGGCGGAATCCAAAGTAAGTGATATAATGGTGCCGATAAAGGAAACCGTGGATTATGATGACCATATAATGAAGGTCATCTATGAAATGGTAAGCAACGACCTGAGTATGCTTCCGGTTATGCAGGAAGGAAGTGTGGCGGGTGTTGTCCGGTCGGTTGATATATTTCATGAAGTCGCCCAACTCATAATATAATTGTAGGACACCAATTGGTTGAGGAGCGTTGCATAAACTATGGCAAACAATAAATCAACACCGCAAGGCGGCTTGCCGCCGATGCCGTCGCGCATCTTTCTCGCTAAAGCGGTAAAACAGATAGACCTTAAAAGGCTTATCTTCATCTTCCTGGGTTTGACTCTTTTCAGCATCGTTTATTTTTCACCTCCCCTGCCCGATGCTGTAGATCCTACCGGAAAAGCATTCGAACTGACCCGCGAAGGAAAAGCGGCTCTCGCACTATTTTTCCTGGCCGCTACCTGGTGGGTTTTTGAAGTTGTCCCTATTGGCGTTACCAGTATCGCGATAGGGGCTGTCCAGGCGCTGTTTCTTATCCGTCCGGCCAAAAAAGCGTTCACCGATTTCATGGACCCCTCCGTGTGGTTTATCATAGGGTCGATAGTAATCGGTATGGTTTTTGCCAAAACCGGTCTTACCAAACGTATGGCCTACAAGATGCTTGTGCTTGTGGGCGAAAAAACCAGTATGATATATCTCGGTTGTTTCGTTATGACCGCCGGTTTAACCCTGATCATGGCCCATACTGCCGTAGCCGCGGCGGTTTACCCGCTGTTAATGGCGATATATTCTTTATATGATGAAGGCGACAAACCGACCAAGTTCGGCAAAGGGCTTTTTATCGGGATGGCATTCACCGCCGGCGCCGGAAGTATTATCACTCTG
>WJIJ01000203.1 GCA_014730345.1 Candidatus Zixiibacteriota bacterium
GAGCTATGGGCGCATCTAAATCCCTATTTTATATTACCCTTACGCGCGGCGCAAGTCTTTTGTTCATTTAATCGGCAGGACCCGGTTTTATGTTGACAACCGCGGGCCCGATAAATATACTTAAATTATCGAAGAAATACCTTATCCCTGCGGCTGGAACTTTCGGAGGTTATTATTATTCTTCTTATCTTGGCAGTCGAAAAAGAAAGGGCCTGTTCTCCGGCCATGAGTACGGTTGAATGCCCAATTAATCTCAAAATTAATGACAGGGGCACATATATTTTCCGCTTATATCATACCGACTCTACAACATTGATGTTACTATCACAATCCCCTAAATTCGCGTGGAGTAATTTTTCAAGAAAAAAATATTCAAATTATAGAAAGGGGTATGTATTATGAAACGTGCATTCCTTCTGCTGGTGTTAATCGCTGTTATGGCTGTAGCGTTTTCGTGCAAGAAAAGCGCGGATAATGAAACTTTCCACTTTAAAAAGGGTAGAATTGAAGTTATTGACAGTTTATATATTCAGGACAGGAATTTGATATTCTACTGCACCATTCTGGTTAATTACAGTAATGTGTGGGAATATGACAGCCCGGAAATTGAGTATCTGGATAAGGAATACTATATTGCTGCTATTTTGAAGGGGAAAAATGAATCTTTCCGACTGCCGATGCTTGATACGATACAGTGTGTGATTCCGGTGGAGATGGATGATTGGGGAACCTGCACATTTCATTTCTACCAGACCGATACTACGACTATTGATACTACAATCACCATACTGTGATTAAGTATTTTCATCGAAAATGATTTAGATATACCTGATTTGTGTGTTCGCAAGCGCGGGAAATTATTATCAAAAAAAGGTGGCGGCGGGAACATAATTATATGATATTAGTTATCTTGCGTTTAATACAATCTGAAAGGAAATGCTATGAGTGATGATAAAAAATCTCATAATGAACATTATGAAACTATGGTCGTTCATGGCGACCATGTTTTAGATCCCGCCACCGGAGCTGTCGCTCCGCCCATCTATCCATCGTCGACTTTCGCGTTTAAAAGCGCGGATCAGGGCGCGGAGCTTTTCAAAGACCCGACTGAAGGATTTATATATACCCGCATAGGCAATCCGACCACCCATATCCTCTGCGACAAGATAGCCATGCTGGAGGGTTACAGCCACGCGCTGACTTTCAGTTCGGGAATGGCCGCTATACACGCGGTAATTACCGCTTATGCCGGTTCCGGCGATTCGGTTATAATGTCCGATACGGTCTACGGAGGGACCAACGCCCTCTGCAGAAATACTATGCCCCGCCTGGGAATAGATTTCCGGTGGGTCGATTGCACCGAAATCGATGATGTGGAAAACGCGATCGATGATACTACCAAGTTGATGTTCGTGGAGACCCCGGCGAATCCGACGATGAAGGTTATTGACATCGAAGCGATGTCTAAAATCTGCAAAAAGCACAATATCAAACTGGTGGTTGATAACACTTTCCAGACTCCATATCTTCAGAAGCCGAAGCAGTTTGGCGCCGACATTGTGATGCATTCGGCGACAAAATACTTGAGCGGCCACGGCGACCTTGTTGCCGGTCTGCTTTGTTTTGATAAAGAAGATTTCGAACCCCTGTTCCATATACTTGTGGATACCGGCGGTATCCTTTCGCCTTTTAACGCGTGGATATTGCTCAGGGGGATAAAGACCCTGCATGTGCGCATGGACCGGCATTGCGAAAACGCGCAGAAGGTCGCGGAATTTTTAGAGGATCATCCCAAGGTTGACCGGGTATGGTATCCGGGATTGAAATCGCATCCCCAGTATGAACTTGCCCAGAAACAGCATACCGGACACAGCGGCGTGATCGCCTTTGAGATACAGGGCGGCAGAGAAGCGGGTAAGAAGGTGATGGATACGGTACATGTTTGTACGCTGGCGGTAAGCCTTGGAGATGTGGACACATTGATACAGCATCCGGCAAGTATGACCCATTCATCTTACTCCGACGCGGATATGGCCAAGTCGGGCATTACCCCTGGTTTGATAAGGGTTTCTGTGGGATTGGAACATCCTGACGACATAATCGACGATTTAAAGAACGCCCTGGATAAAATTTAATGAAGTTTTCCCTAATTCTAACAGGGATTATTCTCATCATTTTTATACCTCAATTCGAAGTATATGCCGCCAAAGCCGGATATACCGAAGGTGACTGGGTAAGTTTCGGACCGGCCCGCACCGTTACATCTATAGCCGTGGGCAGGGATGAGGTGTATTTCGGCACTACAGATGCGGGGGTACTGCGTATGGACAAGTACTCTGAGAAATGGGGCGACCCGCTTACCACATCTGACGGCCTCCCGTCCAATAATATACTCAGGATAGCCTATGATCCCGATAAGCAGGAGTTGTGGATTGATACTGACCTTGGAGTGGGAATCTACGAGACGACGTTCCAGGATTTTATATTCGGGGGAAGTTTTCCATCTGAACTGGTTCAGAGCGACAGCTACCGCCCCGATGATTTGTTCACTGAATTCGGTTATTCGTATTTCCCGGGTTATGTTCTCGGGCCCCATGGCAGAAAACATCATATAACCGCGTCGGTTGTTGACCGAAGCAATTACCGGGCGTGGGTAGGAATCAATGGAATAGGTCCGGCCAAGGTGAATACGAGGGCGTACGATATGGAATTCCTTCGTTTTGGTCCATACTCGGAGGATCAAAGAGCGATTGCGGATAACGGGGAGACATTGTTCGCCGGGGGGTATCCCGATCCCGGATTATATGAGGGGGTTACTTTTTACGATTTGGATGGCGGTGAATGGCTGCATTATGAATCTGGAATCGAACCCGGGCTTCCCGGCGCGCGGGTCAACTGTGCTTACGCCGGGGATGAAGCGATATGGTTCGGCACCAACACGGGATTAATACGCTATGATACCTATGAACGTAAGTTCCGGCCATATACGGTGTTTAACGGGCTCTATTCCGATTACGTATCAACGATATATGTCGACGGCGATTATGTTTGGGTCGGCACCGATAATGGTCTAAATTTATTGAAGTTTACGGGGGATAAACTCGATACCTTGAATTTAGAGGGGCTTCCGAGGGACCAATCGTTTTTCGGGCAGTTTGTCTATGATGTGCAGTTTGACGAGGTTTTCATGTATGTTGGTACTCAGACCGGCATCTATTACCGTACCCGCCAGGGGGAATTCTGGCAGAGGTACAATCCGGGAATTATCGGTGGCAGAAGGGATATCACAGCGGTACTGCCGACGTCCCGGGGATTATGGCTGGGGCATCCGGGCGAGGTGATATTCTTCAATCCGGCCGATGAGATCCGTACCGGTTACAATCCACCGGGATTGGGCGGCTCTGCCAATATTAATGACATTATCGCCTATGAGGATATTATTTTCGCCGCTACCGACAACGGATTGCTGGCAATCAGGCCATCGACCGCCCAAAGCAGGCTTTACACCGAGGATGATGGTTTGATAGTTTCGCAGGTCTACGACCTTACGACTCATCGCGAATACTTATGGTGCGCGACACCGAGGGGATTAACGCGCGTGTATATACCCGCGCTGGAGATATATTAACTGCAGTATAATATAGTTGAGTTGAGGGGTTTAATTTCTTAAATTTTAATCTCATCCTGTTAGAATAGATGTCGATGGTTTAAAGTAGGGATATATTAGGAGAAATCGTATAAAAATATGGATATTCAGACATTTTTCTCGGCAGAAGCGGCATCTCAGCGTAATCTTGAAGGACGAAATGTACTGGTAATCGATGTATTGCGGGCCACCACTTCGATGATTACCGCTTTAACCAATGGAGCAAAAACAATAATCCCGGTGGAGAGCGTGGTTAAGGCGAGGGCGATGTTGAGCCAATTCCCAAAAGGGACCGCATTGTTGTGCGGCGAACGCGGATTCGACCGGCTCGAAGGGTTTCACCTTGGCAACTCACCTATGGAGTATAACCGGGATGCCGTTAATGGCAAATCCCTGGTATTTACCTCTACCAATGGCACAAGAGGAGTTACGGCCGGTTTGAAAAGCGATACGATGGTTATGGGGGCATTCATCAATTTTCCCCGCCCCGCCGATTACCTGGTCGATTTAAAGAAAGACCTGACAATAATTTGTTGTGGGACCACCGGTTATTTCAGTCTCGAGGATGCCGTCTGCGGAGGCATGTTTATCCATTATATTTCCAAAAACCTCCGGACTTTTACCACCAATGACGCCTCGGAGGCGGCTATGGCCCTTTTCCGCAGGTACCGCGATCGGATTCCGATGATGATGGAGACTTGCGAAAATGGACGTCAACTGTCATCGATGGGTTACCACCAGGATGTCGCTTACTGCTCCCAGATAGGCAAAACCGACATAGTCCCAATTTCCAAAGGAAACGAACTGGTAGCTCTCGAACCCAAGTTGTAAGTTATACCATGCGGTTTAAGTATTACCTCATAGATATCGAAGGCACCCTGGTAAAAGATAAAACTTTTGCTCCGGTGGAAGGCGCGCCCGAGTGGTTGGCGGGTATTGCTGAATCAGGCGGTGAATATTTCCTGGTTACCAATAACACAACCCATACTCCGGATGAATTATACAAACTCATGCGGGAAAATGGTTTTGATGTCTCTCCCGAATTAATATTTAGTTGCATATCTTCAGGCGGTCAATACCTTCTGGAATCCGGGGCGAAAACAGTGTACGTTATCGGTTCGGATGCCATAATCCGCCACCTGACGGATATCGGGATTGAAGTGCGTTATTCCGAAGATGTCGATGCCGTGGTAGTGGGTCTTGATGAGAACCTCACCTATGATAAACTTCGCGCCGCCACTACAGCCCTGGTAAGGAATGACGCGACCCTTTGCGCTATGCACAAGAACCGTTTATATGTGGATAAACAGGGAAGGATTTCCTTTTCGTCCGGACCGGTGGCGGTGGCCCTCGAATACGCATCCCAGAAAGAAGCATATATCGCCGGGAAACCGTCGAAGAAATTTTTCCAGAGTTTCCTCGACAGGTGGGGATGTTCCCCGGAGGAAGTTCTCATGGTTTCTGACGACCCTTTCTCCGACCTCAGGGGAGCCAAGCAGATGGGGATGAAAACCTGCTTTGTTGCTTCAGGTTCTTACCCTGAGCCGGGAGTATTGAACAAGCTCGAAAAGGAATATCAACCCGATTATATATATGATGATGTGACTTTTATAGATTAGTAACCGTGTGTTCATTCCGGGAGAAGTTTGACAAGTTAAAGGGGGAAGACAGGTATTTCAATATCAGCGCGGTTTTTATTTTTTACTACCCGCTGGTATTGAGAGTACTTTATTACCTGCGCACCCCCCATGAATTGATAACGCTGGCGTCTATCGCCTGCGGGCTTTTTTCGGCATATAATGTTTATAACGGAAACTATATTACCGCGGCGCTCCTTTTTCATTTTAAGGATGTTTTCGATGCCTGTGACGGCGCTATGGCTCGTTTAACGGGGAGGGGGCACAGGATAGGGCGTTTTATGGATACCCTTGGGGATTTTATCTCTATAACCGCGGTTTTCGGGGCGGTGTCTTACAGGTATTTCCTGCTTTCCGGGGAGATTAGTTTTTTGATCTGGGGAGCGGTGTCGATTGTTTTTATTTTCCTGCAGTGTTCATATTTCAACTTTTACCAGTTAAAATATGTCCAATACTCGGGCGCAGAAACGCTCATCTCCCGCACCGATGAAAAAGTTACCGATTCCGATCGGGATTTGTTTCCATCCAGGACGCTCAATATGATACTGATTATAATACAGAATACCTACAGGGGGATCTTTGGATGGCAGGATAAGATAATGCGCCGCCTTGACGCGCTCCTACTGGATTTCGCGGGCGGGAAGAAAAAAATGGACCGGCATTTCCGGGAATGTTGGTATCACCAGAAGGGAACCCCGATTATAAATTCATTTTTGTGCTTCGGCACCCATATTTTTACAATGTCTGTGTGCCTTCTTTTAGATGCTCCCCACATCGCTTTTTACATAATTGTCATTGGCTTCAATGTTTACTGGATTTTTGCGATTATTTTCCATATCTTATCTTCCAGAGGGTGTCTTAAGAATTAACAGGGTTTTGGATTGAATATTGGTGAAAGGATATAGAAGTGGAATTATTAACAGCGGAACAGATGCGCAATGTTGATAAAAGGGCTATTGAGGGGATGGGGATTCCCAGCCTGGAATTGATGGAAAACGCCGGGGCGGCGGTCGCGGATGAACTGATGAATCTTTTCACGGACTTCGTTGATTTAAGCGTGCTTATAATATGCGGCAAGGGAAACAACGGAGGGGATGGTTTCGTAGTGGCCCGATACCTCGAGGAAGAAGGTGTGGCGGTGCAATGTTACCTGCTTGGCAAACCGGAAGAACTTAAGGGAGATGCCGCCGCGAATTATAACCGAGCGATAGGAGTGGGAATAAAGGTTACCTCTATCGAGGATATCGCGGACTTTTTCGTGCAGAGCGATGTCGATGTTATCGTTGATTCGATTTTTGGAACCGGTTTCCATGGCGGCATCCGGGGAATTGCCGCCGAGGTAGTCGAGCGGATGAATGGACTTGGTATTCCCGTGCTGGCGGTGGACTGTCCTTCGGGCTTGAATTCAACCACCGGGGAAGTTTCCAAACCCTGCATTTATGCTGATTATACAGTTACCCTGGCGCGTCCAAAGGTTGGACTCTACATATTCCCGGGCCGCGAGTACGCCGGAGAAGTTTCGATAGTCGATATTGGCATTCCATCGGAAGCTGTCGAGCAGGAAGATATTGACCTCTATTTATCGACTCCCGATTTCCTGCAGGAAAACCTGCCGGAGAGGATGCCGCAGGGTTATAAGGGGACATTTGGATATCTTTATGTTCTGGCGGGTTCGGTGGGATTGACCGGTTCGGCATGCCTTACCGCCGAAAGCGCGTTACGGGCAGGGTGCGGTATGGTTCGTATGGGAGTTCCCGCGTCGCTGAATCCGATTTTTGAAATTAAGTTGACGGAAGTTATGACCAGCCCGCTCCCGGAGGTTGATAAAAGGGGTTGTTTAGCGCTCAGGGGGTTGGGTGAGATAAGAAAGGATATTAAGGACTGGGCAAACGCGGTGGCGATAGGCCCCGGGATAGGCACCAACCATGAGACCCGCGAGCTTATTCGCAGGCTGGTACCCTCAATCGAGGTTCCCATGGTTATCGATGCCGATGGACTGAATAACCTTGCCGGGGCGGATGAAGTATTCAAACAGTTGAAGGCGCCATGTGTACTGACGCCGCATCCCGGTGAACTCTCCCGTTTGATGGAAGAACCGATCGAGACGCTGACCATCGACCGTTTCAAGACTCTACGTGAAGCGGCCCGCAAATTCGACTGTGTAATCGTGTTTAAAGGAGCTCCCATGCTGGTAGGGGAACCGTCCGGCACTATCTACGTCAGCCCCACCGGGAACTCCGGAATGGGAACAGCGGGTACCGGCGATGTTCTAACAGGGATTATAGGTTCATTTCTTGCGCAGGGGATGAATGTTTTTGAAGCGGCTATCTGCGGTGTTTACGCAGTTGGGCAAGCCGGAGACCTGGCGCTGGAATTTACCGGCAACCGTGGAATGATTGCCGGAGATATCAGGGATAATATATCCGAAGCGTTGCTTGATTATGAATAGTTACCATTATTCGGAACGTCCTATCGGGATTTATGTTCATATACCCTTCTGTTATTCAAAGTGCGGTTACTGCGATTTCTATTCTTTAACGGATCTTTCGCAAAAAAAGCTGGTGGAGTATATAGATTCACTGGAAGCAGAGATAGATCTTATAGCTGAAACTTATGGCAGTTTAGAGGTACAGTCGATATATCTCGGGGGCGGTACGCCATCGATTTTAAACCTGGAATGTATCGAGAATATATGGGAATCGCTGAATACTAAATACCGGATTAATGAGGACGCAGAGATTACAATGGAGGCTAATCCGGATTCCATAGACCTGAAGTATTTAAGGGAAATCAGGAAAATAGGGATTAACAGGCTTTCCATCGGCGTTCAATCGCTAATCGACGAGGAGCTTAAACTGCTGGACAGGAGGCATGACAGCACCCAGGCCATAAAAGCGGTTAGGGAGGCCCGCGAAGCGGGATTTGGGAATTTATCCATCGATGTTATGTTCGGGCTTCCTTCACAGGAAATAGAAACGGCAGTTTCCAATGTGATTGAAGCCGAAGCCCTTGGAGTTGACCATTTAAGTCTCTATGGATTGATTCCGGAACCCGGAACCCCAATGCGTGAACAATTCGAGAGGGGAGAACTGCCTTTTCCATCAGGCGGCGATTACGCGGAGATGTATTTGCAATCTTCGGCGTTTTTAACCGGAAAGGGATTCCGGCGTTATGAGATATCGAATTTTGCCCGGAAGGGTTTTGAATGCCGTCATAATCTGAATTATTGGAATTACGGGAGCTATCTCGGTTTCGGCCCTTCCGCTCACAGCGCTTTGATTTCCTGTGAAAAGGGTGAATATAGGGTGAAACGTTTCTGGAATTATAAGGACCTTGACAGGTATGTCCGGAGGATGAAAAAGAACACAACCGCTGTTGAGGATACGGAAGAACTCGATTCGGATAAAATAGCGCTTGAAAGGCTTCTGCTCAGGCTGAGAATGGAAGAAGGTTACCGGTTTGCCTCTGATGACGAATATTACCGTTTCATGTCATTCGATGATATGAAATCAAGAATTGATAACCTGTGTGATAAAAGGATGCTGGTGTTGGAGCCGGGCAAAGCCATAAGGTGTACCGATGTAGGCTTCGTTTACGCCGATGAGATCATCGCCGGTATTTCATCGTCATTAAATACATAATTAAATTGCATTTTTTGAGGTTCGGGTTTATCTACATCTTGTGGAGAACGTAGCCCAACTCACCGCGAGACAAATCGGGGAGCTAATTACATCCGGTCATTACTCTGCGCGAGAAGTACTTGAAGCATTTCTTGACAGGATTAAAGAGATTAATGCCCGTACAAACGCAATACTCCATTTTACCGAAGAATTAGCATATAGACAGACCGAAGCTATTGATAAGAGCATAAGGTCGGGAGATAAACTTCCCCCGTATGCCGGGGTACCGGCGATTATCAAGGATAATATGAACCTCGAGGGGTATCCGTGTACATGCGGTTCGAAGATTCTCGAAAATTATATATCTCCCTATACCGCGGGGGCGGTAGAAAAGATGATGAATGCCGGGCTGGTAATTTTAGGAAAATCCAATATGGATGAGTTCGGTATGGGTTCTTCGAATGAGTTTTCAGCTTATGGCAGGGTCGCTAATCCGCATTCTGCCGAACATGTTCCCGGGGGTTCTTCCGGCGGTTCGGCATCGGTGGCGGCAGACCGGATGGCGCCATTCGTCCTGGGTAGTGATACCGGGGGCTCGGTGCGGCAACCATCAGCATATTGCGGAGTTGTCGGTATGCGCCCTACATACGGACTCGTGTCCCGGTTTGGTCTGGTCGCTTTCGCGTCTTCGATGGACCAAATAGGCCCGATGACGTCAAATGTTACTGACAATGCTGTCTTACTCGCTATAATCGCCGGTTATGACCAAAAGGACTCTACTTCTGTTAACCGCGAAACTCCAGAATACGCGAGTTTTCTGGATAACAGTATTGAGGGAAAAAAGGTTGGTTTGCCCGTGGAGTATTTCGGCGACGGCCTTGATGAAGAGATTCAATCGGCGGTTCTCAGGTGCGTTGAAATATTGAAAGATGAAGGCGCGGTTGTCGATGAAATATCGCTTCCCAACTCCGCAATTTGTATTGCCGATTACTACTTAATCGCCAACGCGGAGGCATCTTCGAACCTCGCCCGTTATGACGGAGTCCGTTACGGTTACTCGAAACGTTCGGGGGATTTAGATGATGATTTTATACGTACCCGCTCGGAGGGATTCGGGCCGGAGGTTAAACGGAGAATAATGCTGGGCACTTACGCTTTGTCGGCCGGATATTTTGATAAATACTACCGCCGGGCGGGGAAAGTACGGGCGGGGATAAAGGCTGAGATGGATGCGGCTTTCAGTAGATGCGATATATTGCTGACACCCACCACGCCGGCTCCAGCGTTCAGATTTGGGGAAAAGGTCGATGATCCATTGAGCATGTATCTAAGCGATATTTACCTTTCCGCGGCTTCCCTGGCGGGCATACCGGCGTTATCCCTGCCCTGCGGAAACAATCCTGAGGGACTGCCCCTCGGAGTTCAGTTAATGGGCCGGCCCATGGAGGAAGGGCTGATTTACAATTTTGCGCGAACTCTGGAGAAGAATCTTGGCTATGGCGAATGAAAAATACGAGAGCGTTATAGGGCTCGAGGTCCATGCCCAGTTGAGCACCGCCGGCAAGATATTTTGCGGATGCGCCAATCAATTCGGCGCGGAACCTAACAGTGCAACCTGTCCGGTATGTCTCGGTTTACCCGGAGCGCTGCCGGTTCTGAACCGGAAGGCGGTGGAATATGTCCTCAGGTTGATTCTGTCCGTGAATGGAAAATTCAACCTCGTTTCCGAATTCGCCCGCAAGAATTATTTCTACCCGGACCTCCCCAAGGGGTATCAAATAACCCAGTACGATAGACCGATAGGCGAAGGCGGCGCTTTAGATATCGAACTTGAAGGTGTATCCGGGTATATTCCATTGAAGCGGATTCACCTGGAGGAGGATGCCGGAAAATTGTTGCATCCGGAAGACGATACCGATTACACGCTTGTTGATTATAACCGTTGCGGTACCCCCCTGGCCGAAATTGTTACCGAGCCGGAGATACACTCGCCGAAAGAGGCTCATTTATACCTGCTGAAATTGAAACAATTATTACGGTATCTGGAGATATGCTCAGGCGATATGGAAAAGGGAGCGCTCAGGTGCGATGCCAATGTATCGGTCAGGCGTAAAGGTAGGATGGAGATGGGAGTAAAAACCGAGGTTAAAAATCTAAACTCATTCAAGGCGGTGGAGAAAGCGCTTGAGTATGAAATTAACCGGCAAACCGGTTTAATTGAAAAAGGTGAATCAGTCAGGCACGAAACTTTGCTATGGGATGAGGCTAAACAGGAATGCCGGGTGATGCGAAGCAAGGAAGAATCGGCGGATTACCGTTATTTTCCGGAACCGGATTTGCCCCTGCTCGCATTGGATGATAA
>WJIJ01000047.1 GCA_014730345.1 Candidatus Zixiibacteriota bacterium
GGTTGCCCCCAAATCCGCTAATCGTAACCCTACTACACTATCAGAGAAACTGTTCACTTTTCCTCTTAAACGGTTGCGGGTGAATTCGGATTTGATCTCCGCGCCGTCATAGTAAATCTTAACAACCGATGAATCCCCTGCGGTTACATTATCCTTCGCGCCTTCCCGCACTTCGATAGCGGAATTTATGTATTTAGCGCCGATAGCCTCGGTAACATCATCTACATCCACGATAATAAAACTGGAATCCCGTGAAATATAGTTATATAATTCAGGGTAGTTCTCTTCTCCGATAAACGCTATCTTCTGGGTTTCGGCGCGCGTTTTTTCGACCTGCGACCCCACAAATGCGCTGAAACCAATGGTCATAACCGGGAATAACACAATCGGCACCACCACCATAGAAATTATCGTCCTCCGGTCCCTGATTACATCCAATAGTTCCTTTTTGAATACAATGAAGATTTTTTTCATTGGACCGACCTCACCGAGTTAACAAAAATCTCATCGAGGTCATGGATACCGCTTTCCGCCCTGAGTTTTTCAATCGAACCTTCCCGGATTAATTTACCGCCGTCAATAATAATAATATTATCGCATATTTTTTGGGCTTCGTGCATAATATGAGTTGAAAATATTACCGACCGGTTCATCGATTTTGCCCTTCCTATTAATTCAACGATATTAGCCGAAGCGATAATATCCAATCCCGCCGTCGGTTCATCCATTATCAACACCTGCGGGTCATGGAGCATCGTACGGGCAATCGATACTTTTTGCTTCTGCCCCGTCGACAGTTTATCGATTTTAGTATCCAGGTAATCGCGCATATCCAGCCGGTCAGCGAACTCATCGAGACGCTGTGCCGACTTCGCCCTGGGAATACCATAAAGGTCGCCGAAATAACGGATGGTTTCCCGGGGGGTTAAACGACGGTACAATCCGGTGTCCCCGGAGATAAACCCGATATTTTCTTTAGCTTTATCCGGATGTTTTAAAATATCAACTTCATTGACAAATGCGGTTCCCGCGGTAGGCCTTAGAAGGGTAGCCAGCATTCGCAGGGTGGTGGTTTTGCCGGCGCCATTCAAACCTAATAAACCCATTATCTGCCCCGGTTTACACTCGAAGGATAAATTATCCACGGCAAGAATCCGCCCCCGCTTCTTATCCACGTAGACTTTGCTTAGTTTTTCCGCCCGTAGCATAATTATTTCTACCGCCTAAAAGCTTATCGAATCGTTTTAGACACCTGGAGCTTCTCCCTCCACTCCTGAACCCTTTTCTCGCCTTTTACATTCGAATGAAACAAGCGGTAGTCGCCATGTCCCTGGGGGTCGGTAAAAACAAAAATCGACTCGCCCCGTTCACCGGGTATATTATAATAACTCCAGATCTCATAATTTTGAGTATCTATCTGAAGCCCGCTTAATTCTTTATCAGCGGGAGGACCGTATTTAATGAATATTCGTCCTTTATCCGTTAACCATCCTTCCTGGTAGGAACGGTTTGCGAATGATTGATTGGCGTAATCCCACCGGGCATAATGCTGGAGCACGAACTCGTTTATATTATTCGACTTATCCGGGTCTTTCTTTTCCCAGAATTCCTTCATGAAGTTGTTCTTGCCCCGCAGATTCAAGCTCTCGTAAATCTTGAGCTCCTCGGGCGATGCTATATATTTTATCTGGTTATAAACAAGCTCCGCCTGCTGTTCATCTTTTATTTCCATCGCCTCCGGATGAACTTCATAGAGGGAGCGCATCAACGGGCTTATGCCGTAAAACTCGGAATGCTGAATTGTAAACGGTTTAACAGCTTCTACCGATTCCCCCGTTTCTAAATCGGTAACTTTTATATTCAAAATATAATTGCCATTGCCCAGTGTATACGCATTAACGCCGTTGGAAAGTACCGCGGAGCTTCCGGGCTTGGGAAGGGTTTTACTGTAGAAATCCACTATCCTGTTGCCGTCTTTATCGGTGGCCCCGACCTCCACCACGAAATTTCCCGCGGAGTCGGGGTTGAACTTAAATCCATGAGCTTCGGCGTAGAAAAATACAAAATTATCCTCGGGGGCGAATATACCCGAAGCGTTAGGTATAACGATCTTGCCTCCCTTCGCCGAGGAAGCGCCGGTTGTATCCGGATTCAAAGAATAGGCGAGCTGTATCTGGGATATCTTAAGGCCCGGACCGGTAAAATCGGGCACCGTTATATTTTTGCGCACTTTCGCGTTTCTTCCCGAATTAACATCTTTGATACCAAGGGTTAAAACATATTCCCCCGGACTGATCAAAGCCGGAACCGTATCGAAGAATTTATATTCCTTTCTTTCCAGTTCCTTCAGGTTTGCTATACTTGTTTTTCCCACCCATGATACCTGGTCGACGGAGTCTCCTTCAACAGTATCCAAATCAAGGCTGATTTCCATGGCCGCCGTATACTTATCCTCCTGCTTGATAAAATTAAGCTGGGACCTCGGAAGCGTGTAATAGACTTCCAGCAGTACATTCGCCGAATCATCCACGCGCGGATAGCAAGCTGTATCGACGTTTAAACTCAGTTTTTCCTGGGCGTATCCGCCGGATAGATTAAATAGTATGACGGCAATGAGAATGCCGGAGATTCTGAGAATATTCTTTAATACTACCATAACTCCTCCGTATGGTTACATCTTGATTCCATCGGCAAACGGATAGAGCAGTTCATAATTGCCATACCCGGTATCATCCACGAAGACGAATTTACGGTGGTACTTGTAATAGTACCATATTTCGTAAGGTTTGGTGTTCTGCTCGAATGGGTGCCGTTCGATTTGATCGGGTTTGCCGTATGTAATATAAACTCTTCCAAAATCTGTAAGATAACCCGGCCTGCCGAATCCACTGAAGTTGACATTCGCGTAACGAACGCGCCCATAATATTCGTCACGGAGTTCGTTTTCGGGTGTCGCCGGTGTCGGGTCGTGTTTTTTCCAAAATTTGCGTATCGCCGCCAACCGGTATTTCTCGTTCACCTTTCTCAACGAATCGCGTTCTTCGGGAGTGGCTATATAGCGCAGTTGCTCAATAGCCGATTTATAGTCATTTTCAACCAGTGTTTTCAATGACCAGTCGATAGCGAATGACGCTTCTCTTTTTGCTAACTTGTTTTTAAAATCCACATCCCATATCTCAAGAACCAGTTTGTATCCGCCGGGGGGCAACTTGTCCAATTCAAGGCTGTCGGTTAACTGTACAACCTTGTCTTCCCTGCTTTGGATTACCACCTCTAACGTGTCCGGATCAGATTTCCATTTATTCTCCCGGGATTCTATACGTTCGATAACCTGCACTATGTCAGGGGTGTTTTTCCGCAAATACAACTCGCAATAGTAGCCCGGTTTATGGCGCTGGCTGTCGAAAGAACGGGAGACAGAGGGTATGATAACTTTGCCCCTTCTATTAAAATCGGATTCGATTATATCATTTCGATCCTGACCGCCCAGGCTGAACTCGATGCTGGAAAGCATCATCGGTTCTTCATAATCATCCAGATTAATCGCTATCACGTTTTGGGATTTAAGGTTGGAGACCATATCGGTCAATGTTGTTTCGATAGTATATTTACCTCTTTCGATATCGAAAACTTTACGTTCCAAAATAAAAGAGGGTGATTGGTGAGTATATTTGTCCGCCGATGGATTTTCCAGGCGTTCATTCCAGCTCGTTCCGGTAACCTGGCGGCCATCTTCGCCGCGCACTATAATCGCCAGCTCGTACTCGGAAATCTCCTGACCGTCTTCGAGAACCGCGTAAAGCGCCCTCATAGGTATTCTCGAGTAAATTTCTATATTTATCTGCCGGGTATCAGGATTCCAGAAAACCGCGTAATCCGACGCGAATCGGGGCGTGCCCACCTGCTCTTCACGGAATTGGTCATGCCGGCGCTGGGCTTCGGCACTGGAAAAAGCCGCGACCACGCATAATATGATTAAGACCGCTGCAATTGCTTTATAATCTAATAGCCTCATATTTCACTCCATTGAATGTCATCCAAGCAAGTTATTATATCATATACCTACTCATAACGCAACGCTTCTATGGGGTCGAGTTTCGCGGCACGGGTTGCCGGATATATACCGAAAAACAATCCAACACTCACCGAAAAACTGAACCCGACGATTATCGCCGTTATCGATACCGTCGCCGCCAGGGGAGTTGTCGCGTTCACTAACATAGCCGCCAGCAAACCGAAAGCGACGCCCAAAATCCCTCCGGTGCCGGTCATCGCCATGGCTTCCACCAAAAACTGCCAGAGTATATCACTCCTGCTGGCGCCGATTGCCTTGCGTATCCCTATCTCCCGCGTACGTTCGGTAACCGATACGAGCATTATGTTCATTACCCCTACTCCGCCAACAAGCAAGGCGATGGATGATATTACTATCATCACCAGGTAAATCGCGTTGGTTATCTGATGATAAAGATCCATCAATGCTTCCTGGGTGAAAACAGCGAAGTCATTTTCCGCGTCATATGCCAATCCCCGGCGCAGACGCAGAACCTGGGTTATCTCATCTATAGCATCGTCCATTAAATCGGGCGATTTAGGCTGGGCCGCTATATGAACCCCCTTATCAGTGGGGTGTATCTTCATAAAAGTACTCAATGGTATCAATATGTAGTTATCCATCGAGAAACCGAGCAATGCCTTTCTCTCAGCCGCAACTCCGATTACCATAAATTTGCCCGTATTGACAGTAATTACTTTGCCAATCGGGTCTTCGGCCGGAAACAGCGCCTCCGCCACATCTTTTCCAATTACTACCGTATAGGTCTTAAACTGCATATCGGTCTCGGTGAAAAACCTTCCTCTGTCCAGCTCGAGGTTATTAACCACGGCATAATCGGGCATTACACCATTGTAATCCGGGTGATTGGCTTCCCTGCCCATGTATTTAACTATATTACCTTCAGGGGGTTGCCACCAGTGTTTCTCCGGCGAAACCGCCTTTAACGACGGACAAAGCTCCTTTATGGCAATAGCATCCTCCACCTCGAGATGTTTACGGTTTCTATCTCTCCGGTGACCATCGCCAATCTGAATCCCCGGTTTATAACGCTCTATATAGATCGCATTCGAACCCAGCGACTCTATCTGCTCCGCCATACTTTTATTAAGTCCCTGTACAATCGATACCATACCGATAACAGCGGAAACACCTATAAATACGCCCAGTATCGTTAAAAATGAGCGCATCTTGTTGGCAAGCATGGAAGCCCATGCCTGCAGTATAGATTCCGTTATGCCCTTTAGATTCATACCGCTAATTAAACCCGTTTAAGCATGCAAGTTGTTCCATATCCTACTCGAACCGCAAGGCCTCTATGGGATCCAAACGAGCCGCTTTCATCGCCGGATAAATGCCAAAAAAAGTGCCTATTACCGTCGATATGCCCACGCCGGCCAGAATCGACCACAGCTCTACTGATGAGGGGAGCGGAGTTGTACGGGAAACTATCTCTGCTATAGCAAAACCGAGAGCTATACCAATCGCCCCCCCGATAAGCGAAAGGGTCAACGCTTCGATTAAAAACTGCCAGAGTATATCCTTCCGCCGCGCTCCCAAAGCCTTGCGGATGCCTACCTCCCGGGTGCGCTCGGTTACCGCTACCAGCATGATATTCATTATCACGATCCCGCCCACTACCAGTGAAATCGAAGAGACGCCAATCAGCACCATCCACGCTACGCTGGTGAAATTATTGTATAAATCCATGAATGTCTCCGCGGTCATGATATCGAAATCATCAGGTTCATCGTATTTAACATGGTGTCTTGAGCGCAATATAACCCGGGCTTCATCCATAGCCTCATCCATCAAAGGATAGGAAACCGCTTTAACAAATATCTGCAGATGCTGTTTCCCTGAGTAATACTTGTAATATGTGGACAATGGCATAATTACCCAGTTGTCCTGGTTATTGCCCAGGAATGAACCCCGGCGTTCCGCCACCCCGATAATTGTAAAGTAATAATTCCCCACCTTCAGTTTTTTCCCGATAGGATCCTCGCCGGGAAACAGGTTTTCGGTTACATCGGGCCCCACTACCGCTACGGCTCTTCTGTGCAACTCATCTGACTCAACGAAACTCCTGCCGAAATCAAGCTTTACATCGGAAATCTCGACATAATTATATGTAACCCCCTTTATAATCGTACCCTCAATATTCCTGCTCCCGCGCTTTACGGTAACGCTCATGTTAAAAGAACTGCCTCCGACTATATCGCAATAATCGCAGTATTCATCAATGGACCTCATATCCATCAACGTTAAATCCTTACGTTTTCTTTTTTCATACCATTCATCCTCAGAGGTAATTACCCCGTATTTATCTATAATGAATGTCGAGGAACCCATCTGGTTAATCTGCTCGGCGACATAATTATTCATACCATTAATTACAGATACTACCGTTATAACGGTCATAACCCCGATAATCATCCCCAAGAGGGTTAATATCGCTCTTAGCTTATTAGCCAACAGCGAAGCGACTGCTATGGTAATGCTTTCAAAAATCCTTTGCATGTTATCAATTCCGGACTTCTCTTTCCACGGCGCCGTCACGGAGGTAAATCACTCTCCTGGCTAAATCAGCAATGTCCTGTTCATGGGTTACCACTATTATAGTATTGCCCTGCTTATGAAGCCGGTCGAATATGCCCATAATCTCCATTGATGTTTTGGAGTCAAGATTACCCGTCGGTTCATCGGCAAGTATTATCGATGGTTCATTCACCAGCGCGCGCGCTATGGCAACCCTCTGCCTCTGCCCGCCGGACAACTCATTTGGTTTATGGTTTACCCTCTCGCCCAGATCTACCGCCTCAAGCGCCCTCCGGGCTTGTTCGGTCCTGTCGGCGGTCCTGGATGAATTGTATATCAGCGGAAGCTCAACATTATGCAATGCTGTAGCCCTGGGCAACAGGTTAAAGGTCTGGAATACGAAGCCAATTTCCTTGTTGCGGATATGAGCAAGTTCATCATCATTCATCCCCGATACCGGCCGGCCGTTCAGGATATATTCACCCTGGGTAGGCGTATCCAAACAACCGATTAAATTCATAAGCGTGGATTTCCCCGAACCGGATGAACCCATTATAGCCAGGTATTCGCCCGTTTCAACCTGTAAATCCACGCCGCGAAGGGCGTGGATTTGCTCACTGCCCATATCATAGGTTTTCCAAAGGTTGGTTGTCTTGATTAGCACTGCTTCACCCCCGCCTATGATTGCCAATTCTTACGTTTTTCGACTTCAACAGCATCACCGCTTTTGAGAGTTCGCAATGTTTTGTAACTGCCGGTTACTATAGTTTTACCTTTCTCCAATCCTTCCTTGACCTCAATATATCTTTGATCGGCAATACCGGTTACTACTGGCACGAATTTCGCGGTGTTATCATCATTCACCACGAACACGCCTTCGATAGTTTCCTCCTCTTCCCCTTCTCCAACATTGCTTTTTTCCTCTCCTTCATTGCTGTCGCTGACTCCGGCTATCGCCTCCTCCCCGTCCTTTTCTCCGGTACCGGTACTCAATGTATCTGAAGGTTTTCGCATCACGATAGCCTGTATTGGGACTTTAACTACATTTTCTTCTTTTGCCGTTACGATATCAACAGTAGCCGACATTCCCGGACGGATATTTCTAACATCATCCTGTATTAATATAGTTACCAGGAAGTTAACCACCTGGTTCTGGGCGCTCGTACCGGTTACTATGGCGGAATTACCGATATCGGTAACCTTGCCGTTAAAAGTAGTGTCCGGAAAAGCATCGAGGCTGATATCCACGTGTTGTTCGGTCTCAATCAGGGCGATATCGGTTTCATCTACTTCCGCTTCAACTTCGATCGCCGAAAGGTCCGATACTACCATTATCACCGTTCCGGGATTGTTCATAGTCCCGATTACCACATTCTCGCCCTTTTCCGAATACAATGCCGTGATAGTACCATCTATCGGGGAGCGTATCGTTGTTTTCGCCAGCTCATCCCGGGCCTGTTCAACCTGGGCTTCGAACTGCCGCACACTCGCTTCCGCGGCCTGGAATTCGCTCCTCGAAAAATCGAGTTCTTCCTTGGAGATAAGGTTCCTTTTAAAAAGCGCCTGGTTTCGCTCATAGGCCAACTGCGCTTTCTCCAGCTGGGCGCGGTAAGACTTCAAGGCCGCCTTATACTGGCTGACCTTTGCCCGGTAGCTCGTGGGATCAATCTGGACCAGCAAATCACCGGTCTTTACTTCCTGCCCTTCCTTCACCGGCAGGTCTATAATCCGGCCCATAACATCCGCGGAAATATTGACCTCCGTGCGTGCCTTAACATTTCCTGTAGCGGTAACTACCGATACTATCTCTCCTGTCTCAGCGTCATCCACCTGTACTTCTACGGCCTTAGTCTTATTCTGGGAAACGGCGACAACACCCAGAACAACCAGAACCGCGACGACAATTACCACTATAACTATCTTTTTCTTCTTTGACTTTGCCATACTAACTCTCCAGCAACCTCGTTAACTATGCTATAAACCCATTGCTTTTTCCAGCTGGCTGACTGCCAGGTTATAATCGAACAATGCTTGTATCCTGTTAGTTTCCGCTTGCTTATAACTTACCTGCGCGTCTATCAATTCCAGTATTGTGGCCGCCCCCAGGTTATATTTCTCCTGGGCGAGATTGAAATCTTCCCGCGCCGCCTCTTCCGATTCCTCGGTCAGGCGCATGTTTTGCCTCGCTTTTTCCAGGTTCAAATACGCCTGTTTCACCTGCAAGGCGACACTATTCTTCATGGCATAATATGTATCCTGGGCGGTTTTATGCCGCAAACGGTAAATATTATGCTGGGCCTTGGTGTTGAAACCATTAAAGATATTGAAACTGACCGAACCCACTATGCTCCAGGTATAATCCTCATCGACAAAATTATCTATATTTCCGAAATCCTCATCATTCCATCCATAAGAAGCCCGCACCGTAATAGAAGGGAACCAGTCCCCGCGGGCGGATAATTTCTGGTACTTGGCGGATTCCATGCTGTACTCGGCATCCAGCAAATCCTGGTTGCGCTCCATGGCAACTTCGAACGCGGCATTGAAGTCGTAATCCAAAGCCCTCATGTCCAAATTTTCCACAGGCTCGATATCCAGGCTCACGTCTCTATCCATCACATAATTCAAATCCGCTTTTGCCAGTTCATAGGTGTTTTCAGCTTCCACAAGATCGAGCTGGTCCTGTCCATACTGAACCCTTGCTTTCAGAACATCGGACAACGCTGACGAACCAAGTTCATACCTGCTTTCCGCGGTCTTTAATTGCTCTTCACCCCGCTTAACCGCTTCCTTGCGGACCTCGACCAGCATCTTGGCTTGCAATAGTGAGAAATATCTCTCTTTTACTCTATAAATAATATCGCGTTTTGTTCCCTCGACATTGTAATGCTCCGCTTTGGCGTTCGCCTTGGCATCGCGGATATTATAAATGTTGCTTAGCCCATTGAATAATGTGTAATTCATTACGAAACCGGCGGAGTAGTTTTTGGATACCGATATGCCGGTTGAAGCATCGATTAGCTGATTGGTGTTCTGGTCATATCGCAGATAACTGGTTGGACCGTATACGGTCCGCGACGCGTTCAGGTAACTATCCAATGACGGCAAAAGCCCGCCATAAGCGCTCCATACGCTTTCCCGCGAAATCTTGTATTGATTCTTCGCGGACTTTATTTCCGGGTTATTTTCAACCGCGATATCTATACACTGTTCCAATGTCAGCTTTTCCGCCATTACCGGATTAAAACTGAACAGCAATATCAACGCTCCAATTACCGTAATTAGTATTAGTGATTTTAAAGCAGGTTTAGTCAGCATAACGGTCTCCTGTAGTACAGCCATTTATACTCCGAACATCCCGCCGAACATATTGCTGAAGACTTCGGATATAACAATCCATATTAGCCATAGTATTCCGACGGATATGTAAGATTTGGTTCTTGAAAACTTGTATATTTCCGAAAATCCGATACTTGTTAAAACGAAAGTCCATATGGCAAAGAACTCAAAATGAGAAAGAAATCCATAGATGAACGTATCCTCCATGCTCAACGGCATGAACAACTCAGGGGATAAGGATATATCAAACGCGCCGCGCGCCTGTACCAACACAGTATTTACTATTGCTCCCACAATACCCACCACCGCCGCGTGGCTGTAAACCCCGAGGTTTTCCTTAAAATTAGCGTTCCCCCCTCCTATTACCGAACCGGTTAAATATAGAACACCGGCTACTACCAACATGGCGATAATTATTCCTATAGGGGTGAAAACGATAGCCATGATCCGGTTAGTCGACCATCCTTCAGAATCGCCCATCTGCTCCTGGACCCGCTCGAATTGTTCCTCCGTCATTCCGGGCCTGTCCCGTAATTGGTCAATCTGATGTTCAACTATATATTTCCATGAAACCTGCGCCGAAAGAATAGAAATAACAGATAAAAGTATCCATGGAAGAATCCAGCTCGGTTTAATCTTTATGTCCTTAAAAACCTCCGCCGGTTCCCACAATACATTAAAAACCCGCGATAAGGCGCTATATCGAGGTTTTTGTTCCACAATTTCATTGCTATATTCCATTTAAACTCCTTTAGATACCGCGTAAATTATCCTCCAAATAGAAATCCTGTTAATATAGCAGACGTTTAAGCATAGCCATAAGTTTCAAAAATCTGTAATCGTTAAGGTTTACTGCGTATCCTGCCCGATTATAATATTGGACGCATTAATTTACAATAAATTAAAAAGGACGGGCTAAAAAACCCGTCCCCATTTAAACAATACTATATTAGACTGATTCAGGATACAACGAAAGCCAGCCGTTTGTTTCCGCCTGCCTTCTCCTCGAAAAATTTGTTATGCTTGGGAAGCATGCGAATATGCCCTATCTCACGGGTGCTCCGCAGAACCGTTCCATAACAAATATCCGAACACAGGCCTTCTATTGAAACCATGCGTACTTTCTCGACATTGCTCGGTATCACACAGCTTTCGGCTTTTCTCGGATCAATAAACTCCTGCACTTCTTTCAAAGGAATGTAGAAAATCTTGATCTTCCTGTCTTCCTGAATAATCTTGTTCGCTTCCCTTTCGATCCTCTTAGCCAGCGAATCCTCGGTCTTGCAATCGCGTAGATCGATATGCGTGATATGGTCACGGCACTCAAGGTTGCCGTTGATCCTGCCGCCGCATATATCCAGCGCTAACTGCGCCATAATATGCATCGCGGTATGGTTTCGCATAATTCGATACCTTCGCGCCCAATCAAGGTAACATCCGACCTCAGAACCGACGGGAGGCGGTTTTTCCTTTACATAATGAAGAATCCTATCTCCTTCGAGGATTGTTTTGGAAACTGAAAGTAGCTTCCGCCCCAGTACCAAAGTCCCTTTATCATGGGGTTGAGGATGCGCTATGGCATCACCGTGCGGGTTGAGTACCGTGTGTGTGAGCTCTACCCTTCTCCCGGAGACGTTAAGAACTGTCGCCTTACAATCCTTAAGATATGAATCTTCTAAATACAATGCCTTGGTGGCATCGTTTATTTCTGTTTTGGTCGTCATAACATCTCCCCCTGCATTAAAAGCCAAAGCTACCGCAGAAGCCAGCCGATATGGTCAGCGAACAACGGTGCCAGAACCAACGAAACAATTGCCATCAACTTAATTAAAATATTCATAGATGGCCCAGATGTATCCTTAAAAGGATCACCCACAGTATCACCCACTACAGCAGCTTTATGCGCGTCGGAGCCTTTTCCTCCATGCGCTCCGCCTTCAATATATTTCTTGGCGTTATCCCACGCTCCGCCGCCATTGGCCATCATCAGCGCCATCATCACTCCGCCAAGAGTCGAACCGGCTAAAAGCCCGCCAAGGGCTTCTTTGCCAAGTAATAATCCGATAATTACCGGGGCTATTACCGCGATTAAGCCGGGAACAAGCATCTCTTTAATCGCCGACGCGGCCGCGATAGCAACACACCTTTCCGAATCCGGTTTGGCCTTTCCTTCCATCAATCCGGTGATTTCCTTGAACTGACGGCGCACCTCGGTCACCATTTCGAATGCCGCTTTACCTACGGCTGTCATGGTCAGCGCCGCTATTAAAAACGGAAGCATGCCACCAATCAGCAATCCGATAACTACATTGGAACTGACCAGGTTAATGGAATCAATGCCCACCGCGGTAGTATAAGCCGCGAACAACGCGAGGGCGGTAAGGGCCGCAGAACCGATTGCGAAACCTTTACCGATCGCGGCGGTTGTATTACCGAGCGCGTCAAGCCTGTCAGTAATACTCCGCACTTCCGGTCCCAGCCCGGACATTTCCGAGATACCACCTGCGTTATCGGCAATCGGCCCGTATGCGTCAACCGACATGGTTACACCTATAGTCGCCAGCATACCAACAGCCGCGATACCAATTCCATAAAGACCGGCAAGGCTGTAACCTATGAAAATAGCGATACAGATAGTTATAACAGGAAGCGCGACCGATTCCATACCGACCGCAAGACCGGTAATAATATTGGTTGCCGCCCCCGTGTTTGAAGCATCCGCGATTTTGCGGATAGGCCCCGCGGCAGTATAATACTCGGTCAATAACCCGAGCGTTATCCCCGCCAGTGAACCGAACAACACAGCCCAGAACACCTTGGTGTCCACTCCGAATACACCGGTCAACCAGTACGCGGCTATCCACATCAACACCGCGCCAACATAGGTTACTATCCTAAGCACCGCCGCCGGATTCATCTTGGCAAATACTCTCACCGAAAGGATACCCAGCATGGAAGCCACGATCCCGGCAGTCGGTATCATCAGGGGATATAATATATATCCGCTCATCGACGGATCGGTTGCGGCCATCGCCGCGCCCAAAACTATCGTCGCGATAATAGAACCTACATAAGATTCAAAAAGGTCGGCGCCCATACCGGCGACATCACCCACGTTATCGCCGACATTATCCGCGATAACAGCGGGATTCCTCGGGTCATCCTCCGGTATCCCCGCTTCTACTTTACCAACCAGGTCCGCGCCGACATCGGCGGATTTTGTATAGATCCCGCCGCCGACACGGGCGAACAGCGCTATCGAGGAAGCTCCCATAGAGAAACCGGTAATAGCCTGGAGATTGTCCATGCCGGAGAAAAAGTAGAACAACACACCGACACCAACCAATCCCAGCGAAGCAACCGACATCCCCATAACCGCGCCGCCGGAGAAAGCGATAGTCAGGGCGGCTCCCTGACCCTTCTCCTTCGCCGCCTGGCATGTCCGCACATTAGCCTTGGTGGCCGCGGTCATTCCGAAGTAACCGGCAAGCATCGAGCAAATAGCGCCCGCAAGGAACGCGACCCCCGACCACAAACCGATAAATATAGTCAACAGCACAAAAACAGCGATTACAAAAAATATGAGAATCGAATACTCCTTTTTAAGGAATACCATGGCGCCTTTGTAAATAGTGTTGGATATATCGGTCATTAATTCATTACCGGTCGAATTCCGCTTAATAGCGAAATACAGACCCATCGCGAATATAAGACCGACGACGCCCAACAAAGCCGCGAGCAATCCTGGTTCCATAAAACTGTATCCTTTCCTTAGCGTTTGTAGTTAAATAATAATCTGTATCTAAAATCCCCTGAACATCTAACAATTTCAAAAGGGTAAATAATCCCGCTACTCAATGTACGGGACAACCTACCCTAACAGCGCATATCCTCCGCCCTCGTCGGAGATACGCGCATTATTGATCAAGAGTAAATCTTACCGGGTACATTACCCAGATCGCCACCGGCTGTCCGTTAGCGATTGCCGGAGTGTAAACATACTTCATCGCGGCTTCCTTTGCCGCCTGTTCAAATCCCGCGTCTACCCCGGAATCTTTGGCGATTATCACGTCACGTACTTCTCCGCTCTTATCCACCAACGCCTTCACCCACACAACGCCTTCCAATCCCATCCTCTGCGCCATCTCGGGATACGTGGGAGTTACCGCTTTTACTACCTGTGGCTGCTGTTCGACCGGAACAAATTCATCCGGCTCCGGAAAAAGATCCGCTTCATTCTCGATGATAATCTCTTCCACCGGCGCTTCCTCCACCTCTTCAACTGGAGGAGCATTTATAACTTTCAGCTCTTCCTGGGTAGCCACCTTGACATTTTCAGGAGCTTCCTCGTCGGGAACAGCTTCAGGAATACCAACTGTCGGCGGGGCAACCTCCGGCACCTGATAAGCAGTCTGTTGCGGTAATTTCTGTAATTGCGGGGGAGGCGCTAAATCCGTCATAGATTTCACGACCAGCACCCTGTCGGTCGCTTCAACATCCGGCTTTTGAGTCGCTATAATCGCCCCAACTATGAGGGCGAGATGGATAAAAGCCGAAATCAACGCTCCCATTCCCATGTTCTTCTGGTAGGAACGTTTCAGCTCAAAAGCGCCGTATGGGGAGATACTTGTTGTGGTCATTGTTCTTCACCTCCCATACCAAGCAATTGCTTGGCTTCATCAAGCTGCATTACATCGTATTGCGACATATCAACTAAACTGAATCGGTAGGAAAAATCCGGTATCTGTTGCTTGATCCGGGCTTCAACCACCTTGATATCGTCAATGATATCCACCATCTTGCTATAGCGCGCGTCTTTATCTATCTTTACTACGGTTACCATTTTGTCAACATCCTGAGCCAACCACTCCATCAGAGAATCCCCAAGGTTTTCATAAATCATCAGCTGGGGATCATCTTTTCCGATGTTATAAAAAAGGTTGTCATCAGCATCCACTCGCAGGGTTATCAAGTGCGATTCTCCAACCGGTATCGCGTTTTCCTCCGCTTCCAGCGGAGGCAGGTTCACTTCCAAAGCCTGCGGTTTGTTAAACACGGTCGTAACCATATAAAAGATGAGCAGCAAAAACGCGATATCGACCATCGGCGTAAGGTCGTTGACGATACCCGTTCTCCTTTTTGGTCTTTTTAGACCCTTTTTCTTTGACGATCCTCCCGAATCGCCTATCATAACTGCGCCCATCGTTTATCTCCTAAGTAATTGTATGTCCGAGAATAAACCTGGTTCCATTTTCAAGCAAACCTCTGTTACCCTCTCCAAATGGTCGATTACGTTTCTCCCTCGTCCTTCTCCGTTTGAGTAACAAGCGAGAACTGGTTGATCTTCATTTCCTGCATCGAACGCATTATCGCTCGCATCGTCCCGTAACTCGCGTCACGGTCGGCCTTTACAACTATTTCCGGATTTCCCATCTTGGCTCGTACCTTCAGCAATTCAACATTGAAATTATCGAGCGTGGCGTGTTGGTAGATACGTTCGGGAACCGAAACGCTCTTCCCTTCTATCATCCTCTGCTCATTCATAATATACTCAATAAATATCGAATCCAAAGGCGATACCGTGATGTTAATAATATTTTTCTCCGGAATCTTGGCTTCTGCATGCGATGATGCCAGCGCGACCGATTTTCTTTCGGGCGGCTTAAACGATGTTGTCGCCATATAAAAGATCAACAACAGGAATGCGATATCGACCATGGGGGTCATATCTATAACTATTCCTACTCGTTTGGCCATTACTTACTTCCCGCTTCTTTTGCTTTAACTATCTGGACTACTTCATAACTTGCTTCGTCAATTGTGTAGTTGAACGAGTCTACCTTATTAACGAACACATTATACATAATAATTCCGAAAATCGCGTTGTACAGACCGCCGGCAGTGTTCACCAGCGCTTCGGAGATACCTACCGCGAGGCTTTCCGCGTCGATAACGCCGCCCGTACCGGCAGTCGCCGAGAACGCACGAATCATACCTATGGTAGTACCCAGCAGACCGGTCATGGTAGCGATGGACGCGATAGTCGATAGCGCGATAAGGTTCCTTTCCAACAGAGGAACCTCAAGCGCGTTGGCCTCTTCGATAGCCTTCTGCGTTTCCTCAATTCTTCTGTCACTGCTAATATCGGGGTCGCCCGCCACCTGGTTGTATCTCTCGATACCGGCGCGGATAATGTTCGCCAGCGAACCGCGTTGCTTGTCACAAGCGGCGATAGCGCCTTCATAATCCCCGGTTCCCATTAACTCGACCACTTTTTTGAAAAACGACTGAACAGATTGTTTCCCGCGAGCCTTCCTCAGGGTAATAATTCTCTCAATTACAAATAAGGTTGTCATAACCGAAAGAGCTATAAGGACACCGACAAGAGGTCCGCCATCTCGGAGGTATTCCGGAAGCCAGGCGTACCAGATATAGAGTCCCACTGCTAATGAGAAGAGTATGTTTAGCGTTACGAATACCGATTGATTCACCGAACAATCCTCCTAAATATGTTTAATTATCAAAGTTCCGCTGCCATTAAAGAACAAAGTAAACTGCATGCCGCCGTTAAATAGAAACCTACTCCGGCAATCGATAGAAAACTCAACATTCCGAAACTGTCACCCAATTCCTCAACACCCAGATCGCCGAACGGCAAAGGATATCCAATCGCCGCGAGTATCAACACAGCCACCCACAATACCAAAATGAGGAAAAACAACTTGGATACAGATTTAATCCTCGAATAATACTTTTCCGGATCTTTCCCCGGAGAACCCGCCATGACAACTATATATAATATTCCCAGGATCGGAGCTAAAAACATCAGTAAAGTCAATACAATCAACGAGGGCAATTCAAGGCCGGAACCCCATGCCCCTAAAGATCCCAGGAATGATAATGATCCAAGGAAAGTTATTACATTAACCGAAATCACCTCCCCACCAAAGGTTATCATAAACCAGGGTAGAAAAAGAGATAGAACCAGCAACGCGGAGCTGGCCATCATTATATACTTAACCTTAACCGCTAATACCGGCTTGTAAAGAAACGACTGGTCTCTCTCGAATGGCTCCGCCAGCCTCTCCTTAAATTTCTTCTCTTCTTCAGGAGAACCCCAGAACTCTTTCGCCCTGCCGGGGTAAACTCCAAACCCGATGTATTTATACCTGTTACTCTCGTTTACTTCCGCCATCTCGACTCCTGTAAGATTTGGACAGACAGATTCTATTCTACTGGAAAGTTATCTGCAATAATTTCTTGTTAGCTTCTTCAGCATCATCAGTGTTGGGAGCGCGGTCAATAATACGCTGATACCATTCCCGGGCCTCCTCGTATTTTTGACCCAGGCGATAAGAATCACCCAATCCCATCATCACGTTCAAATTCCCCGGGTCACATGCCACAGCCGCGCTGTAATGATCGATCGCGTCCCTCCATCGCCCGTTTGAAAGCCGGTTAGCTCCCAAAGATTTTTGCGCCGTGCATTTCTGCTCCGGACTGGCATTTGGATTATTCAATACCTTCGCCCATATCGCCGCCGCGGAATCGAACCTCTGCCACGATGAATAAATCACCGCCAAATAATACTGGTTGTCAGCATCATCAGGATCTATCTCCAACGCTTTATTCAATATCTCCGCCGCCTCACCGTATCTCTTGCTGTAACCAAGGGTATTAGCAAGCAACCCCATTATCTTAGTGTCTTCAGGGTTAGCCTCCAGAACACTGCGCAACCGGGATATGGCTTTGTCGAAATCTTTGACATTTATATAACAATAAGCGAGGTTTTTCAGCGTGTTTACATTACCAGGATTTATCTCCAGGGCCTTTTCGAAATTCTCAATTGCTTCTTCGTATTTCTTCTGCTGGTAAAACGCGAATCCAACATCAGAATAGCCCTGCGAAAAATCCGGTTCGAGTTCCAGAACTTTGTTATAGGAAACAATCGCCGAATCAAGATACGCCGTTTCAGTCGCGCCCATCCTTAACTGGGCCTGGGCCTTTTTCTTCCAAAACTCGGCATCGAGCTGATCCGGATTAGCCTCTTCAAATTTACGATACGCGTCGATAGCTTCTTTATACATCCCGTTCTCATAGTAAACACGGGCTAAATCGAAAAACGCCTCCGTTTCACCAGGATCCAATTCCACGGCCTTTACAAGCATATCCGCCGCTTCATCGTATTTGCGCATCAGGATATAGATCTTTGATAATCTGGTTAAAGCCTCGACATTATCCGGTTCAAATGTTAACAGCTTCTCATAAGCCGCCTTGGCTTCCTGATACTTCTGCGCCGCATAGAAAATCACCGCCATACGACGATACGGTTCAGGATTGTTAGGCTCGATCTTGGCGGCCTTCTGGAACTGCTCTACCGCCGCGGTGAAATTTCGCATATTGAAATACGCCTCGGCAAGATTGTAGTAAACGTCAGTACGAGTGGAGTCCAACTCCAATGCCTTTTCATATTCAGTAATCGCCAACGCGTAAATCTTGCGCTCTACTTCAATATCCCCTAAATTCTTATGATATTCCGCGTTATCCGGATCGGCAATAATCGCTTCCCTAAGCTCCAAATCCGCCCTGACCAGATCGCCCTTCGCCGCGTACGTCAATCCCAATCCGTTATGGAACTCGGCGGTCATTTTCTTCCTTTCCAGCCCAAGCTCAAAAACTTCTATCGCTTCATCATACCGGCCCTGATGATAATATGCCATTCCTATTCCATACAACGCCTCTTCATTCTTCTTCTTGATTGCCAGCGCCCTGCTGAACGCGCCTTCAGCATTGCTCCAGTCCTCCATCTGTAAATAAATATTTCCTAACTGGTTGAGCGCGTCAATATTATTGGGGTCGGTGTTGATAAAATCGTTAAGCCTGGAGATGGCTTGGTCGTATTTGCCTTCGGCCGCAAGGGAGTTCGTCTCCTTTATCACCGGGTCGGCATCGGCACAAAAAGCATTGTTGATATAAAAAATACCCGCCATAAGCAGGGCAAAAACAACAATTCTAACAGTATTTAAACAACGATTATAAGTCATCCTCACAGTATCCTGCTCTATAATTTTAAGAATCTGCTAAATTAATATTAAAATTTCTATATTATAAATTTCCTCATTAAAGTCAAGTAATTTTTTTAAAATAATACCAAGCTTAATCTTAACTTCTTATCTTCTTTATTATCATTACTCCTCTAAATAGCCCGTAAATTAACATTATCCACCCAACCACATTTCTCAAACTATTATACTCCTCAGCCCATTTAAATGGTCCCATGTTTAGCAAAAGCATGATCCCGATTACGAAAAACCCGACAACTATTAAAAGATGAAATCCATTCAATACCTTGAAAGCTGTACTGTTGCGATGAGATACCAGATTGTTATCTTTCCTGCGCGTATTCATGATTCTAATATAATAAAAAAATAATGAAATACAACATTGAAATAAAACAAGGTTCAAATTATGTCCAATACAATACGTAATATCGCTTATACATTCTACTATGAATCCCCTTATAATACTTCATTTTAGGAAATTGTTGTGTATATTTATATGGGCATTATATACGTATTATTACTATTTTTTTAAAAAACCGCTTGACAAATTCGCTAGTCTGTATTATCCTTTTATCAAATAAAATTAAAGCTCTCGGGGAGCTATTTAAGATTTAAGGGTGATACCTCCTCACTTCGGGTAGTTCCAGCCCCCCTCTACCCAAGTAAAAGGTACACCCTTTTTTATTTTAATCTAATATGATTACTATACACCCACCCTTTGCCCTGCTTGGTCGCTTCCACCCTGTAAATCCCGGGCGAAAATAACGGGATTTCACCTGAATCTCCACGGAATTTGCTGTAGCTCTTTCCATTTCGAACTACATTAACATCGGCCGCTTCCGGCAGAATAATTTTTAACACCGCTTCATCTTCATAGTCCCCTTCTCCGCCTATCTCCACCCTTGTCCTGGGAGTTTCCACCCACATCCGGAAATCCCTTGCGTCACCCCAACGGTAATTGGATATAAATATCCGGCATTCGCGGATAGCGTCATATATCTGCTTTTTTGCAGTCTCGAAATCCTCCGACAGCGGACCGGGCATCACCAGGTGGGAGCGAATCGATTTAAACTGCACTTTATATGGAAATATGGTAATGCTGAAAGGCCCTAATTTATAAGGGAAACCATGTACATCAATAGAACCGATTCCGGCTATCTTTTGATTTTCATTCAAAGCGTCCCATATCGAAAGAATCCTGTCCGTGGGCTTTTTTAGATATTTCCGGGGCCGGAGCGCCATCTTTATCTGGTTGTACTTCTTCAATCCCTCCATCCACTCGGACATATGATTCCATAATTCAATTCCATGAAATCCTCGGGCATTCCACTCAGTCCAGGGATATGACGGATACTTGGGCAGGTGTACCCGTACTTCATCAGGATGGGCTATTATCCCCAATCCGCCCAACCGGTCGGTTTCCGCCACATATTCCTTAGCGGTCAGTTCCGGGTCAAGAACATCCTCGAGCCCGAATATCAGGTAATGGTTCTTATTGGCGGCATCCTGCTCCTCATAACCTATCAAAGTCAGGGTTTTACCATAGAATCCTTCCTCGCCCTTTTTATAGCCTTTCAGGGTTAAATGATCGGTTATAAGTATAAAATCGAGGCCGACCTCGCCGGCGATTTTAGATATCTCCTCCACGGTTTTTGTACCGTCAGAATAGGTAGTATGTATATGAATACATCCGGTAAGAACTTCAGACATCTCTTCCTTCCGGTGGGAGTCTAAGCAGTATTAAATATCCGATAAGCATAAGCAGGAAAATTGTTCCCACGGCGATACGGTACTTAAAATCTCCCAGGGGTTCTCCGAACCGCACCGAAATGCCCCATAAAAGCGGTCCAATAACCGCCGCCAGCCTGCCGGAAAGGGCGTAAAGCCCGAAAAATTCAGCCCTGCGCTCCAGGGGTACGGTGTTAATCAGCCACGCCCGGTCGGTGGTCCAAACACCGCCCAATCCTATTCCTGCCAGCGGTCCAACTAACCAGAACAGCTCTTTCAACGGATTAACCAGGGCGATAAACAAGGTTACAACCCATAAAAGTACACACAATTTCAATGCCTTTGCCGCGCCTATCCTGTCGGCCGCAATACCCCAGATGAATGAACCGATCACAGCGAAAACAGTAGCGATGACCATAAAGAACATCACCTCATCCATGCCCGCGGCGACCGTGCGCTTCTGGTTGAAACCGCCCACAAAAACCACGAATACGGCCATAAAACTTATTACCGTTTCCATGGCTTCTACCACGAAAAATCTTCCTATCAGGAAACGCCTTACCGATGGAAATCCCGAAGATGATTTGAATATCCGATACGGTTGGAGAAAAAGCTCTTTAACCGGCGGCATAGGACGTTTTTCCACAATCCTCTTTTCCTTTACGAACAGAAACAATGGTATAGCGAAAATCAGGAACAACACCGCCGTGGGCAGAAACGCCGCCTGCCGGGAGAATTCCGCGCCGGTTCCCACGAATGGCCGGATAGCCAGCATGCCGGCAATTGAGCCAACATAGCCAAGGGCTACCCCCATGCCGGAAACCTTGCCCTCTTTTCCGGGCGGGGAAACATCCGGAAGCAAAGCGTTATAGAAAACCAATCCCGCCTGAAATCCAAAAACAGCTATCCCGAAAAACAACAGGTAGACGATCAAGCTGGCATCGAAAGCCAGCACCGCCGTAAAACCGACACATATTATCGTAAAAAGCAAGATCAACGGTTTGCGTTTGCCGGAGAAATCAGAGAGCGCGCCCAAGAATGGCATTGTTACCGCTATTAACAGCATGGCCGAGGAACGGGCCGCCGCTACCATTAGATCGTCTCCCCCGAGATCCTCCACTACCCAAAGCGCAAAATAGAGGGATACCACGTTCATCGAAAAGATAGTGTTGGCGAGGTCATACAATCCCCAGCTAACCGATTGGAGCGAGTAAACTTTATGAGGGCGATGCATCTCCGGCATATAATTACTGCCTCGTAATAATGAAAATGCCGACGGCTATTCCCAGGATATCTGCGGCTAAATCCTTGAAACTCGATGTTTCCAACGGATGGCGGGAATCATTAATCTCCTTCGCACCCCCTATCGTGAATGTAAATCCGGCAGAAAGCATGACGGCGTCATTTTCGGACATCTCGAAATGGTGGCGGGAAAGCTGGTAGCTGAACATGGCCATAAACGCCGATACCCCAAAATGTTTCAATTTATCTTCAGCAATCCAACGGTCTTCGGCACAAACACACGGTTGAAAACAAATTATGAATAATATACATATTGCCGTAATCCGGGAAAGCCTGTGTTTAAAGACCGAGTTCATCGGAAATCGACTGCATCCCTTCAAGGTTAAGCTGTAAAAACTCCTCTAATGGTAATCCGAAGTCCTCACAGGTGAGGATATCCTCCCGCCGCGCTCCGGCGGCAAACCGTTTCTCCTTAAAACGCCTTAGCAGGAATTCAGTATCCAGGCCGGAAAGTTTTTTCGATGGATGCATCAGCGCCGCCGCGACTATCAACCCGGTAGTTGGATCGGCGGCATATATGGCCTTCTCCATCAGCGATTCGGGTACAACCTGGCCGGCATGCGCTTTAATCCCCCGTATGATCTGGGGATCCAGCTCATATTCCTTAAGCCACATTTCGGTAATCAATGTATGTCTTTCGGCATCATCAACTGTTTCCTCATAGTCGAGGTCGTGCAACATTCCGGTCAGCCCCCACAGTTCCTCATCCTCATTGAAACGCCGCGCTAACCGGCGCATAACCGCTTCCACCGCGAGTATATGTTTGCGGAGGTTTTTGTTGGAAATTTTCTGCTTGACTAATTCGTACGCCTGGTCTCTATTCATCTGTCCTCCGTTGGTTTCAACGGAAATAATAAACCATACTCCCGCGAATGACAATGATAAATATTAAAGAAATGGTATTAATAGCCGTTTATAATGTTAGTTAGGAGACAATTTATGAGCCAGAAAAAAATATCCCTGAAAAAACACGGGGAAATCGCGCATACTTATTTAATAAAGCATAAAAACCGGACAATCTGGGAAGGTACCGACCTGAAAAACCAGCTCAATAGAATTAAAAAGGAAATTCCCTTGCACGAACTCGCCGTAAGCTGGAAAACAGAAGAGGAGCATACTATTGGGTGAGGTAACATTTCGTTATCAAAATGAAAAATCGAATATTTTCGATAAAATCAGGCGTCCGCGGATGACCGTTTTCATCTACTCCAAGGTCTTTAAGGAATGGATAACCGTTGAAGACGTTCTCGCCGATACCGGCGCCGATATCTCCGTCCTCCCCAAAACCCTGGGTATCGTTTTGGTGGGTAAGGTTAAAAACCGTAAGCGCTACAAAATTACCGGGCTTGTTTCGGATACCTACGTCTACCTTCACGAATTGAGAACTAAAGTAAATGGAAGGATAATCCGGGGATTGTTTGCGATAGCCAATAACGATGATATCCCCCCTACCCTCGGGCGCATGGGCGCGCTCGATAAATTCACCATTTCCTTTGAAAAAGGCAAACTGATACGTATCAAATAACTAATTCCAGAAATCCCACTTGAATCCCCACCAGTAGATCCTTCCCAGGTTTGGATTACCACCATACGAATAGTAAATCTGCTCGGTTATATTTTCACCATTGTAGTAGAATGTAAGGTCCTTGTATGAAACCGACAGTGTGCTGTTTAAAAGCCAGTAAAAATCCTGGTACAATTCACGATAACGGGGAACATAACGCCAATCAGTGTAATCGAATTCTATGCCCGCCCGAAACACAAGGTCTTTAACGAACAGGTGGCGCTTGATTAGCCCGGCTCCGTAAACTCTGTAGGCCGGAACAGGATGCCTTTCATAATCGTCATCATACGAAATTACCGAATATCTTACCCCGGCTTTAAAGCTTATCATATCCCATATTTCACCAACAGATAATCTCGAATAGTAGGATGTCATATCGAAATCAACCGCTTCAGGATAATACTCAATATCCTGGGGAGTACCGATGTTTGAGTATCGGATATTATCCTCGCATACGGAATATGACGCCCCGCCTTCTATATTCATGATACCATAAATAAATCTACCCCCGACTTCCAATGTATTCCTGTAACCTGAAGGGAGATCAGGATTACCGTATTCTCGGTATGTAAACTGCCCCAGGTCGAAGGTATCGGGATAGGTATACGGCTCCCAATATAGGGTATGGAGGTCAGGATAGATAAGTTGACGGTATGCGCCCAGTCGCAGGTTTAGCTTTTCACTGATTTTATAATTTAATCCCCCGGAGCCGGAAAAACCATTATCCAATTCGTTGGAAACGTCGATTCTACCCAGCGCGAGGATATTTACCCTGCTGTTTAATTCAAAAATATCTCCAGCCACTACCGCGCCCCTAAGCATGGATGGTTCACCGATGTAATCAGACCTCATTTTTTCGTAGAAAGATTTTACCGACGCAAACCATGTGTGCCGTCCTCGATTCGTCTCATAGTCAGCGGAGACTCCCCCAATAGTATTAATGGTCCGGTAGAAAATCCCATACTGGCCATCTACTGCTGTATGGGGTCGGCGATTGATAAAGGCATTGAGCTTTAGCGATGAATTTTCGGACAGTGATAATTGGGTTTTCGCCGAAAGTGATATTAAATCCCTGCTGAACTTAGCGCCCTGGGATACAAAGTAGTCGAATATTGTGTATTCGCCCCGGGCGCGGTAGCGATACCCGGATAATTCGACAGGCGTATTCCCGATTTTAAAAGCGGCTGTCAATCCATAGTAATGCGCGCGGTATTCGGAGCGGGGAAGCCAGCCTGTCGAAGATACAATTCCTATTATAGCCCGAAGTTCCGATTTATAAGGCCCGTCCTTGTCCAGCTCTATTCCGGTTTTATGGTAACTGTACGGCCCCCTCAGCACCGAAACAGAGGTAAGGGGAATATCCGAAGAAGAAGTATCGTAATCGATTTTCCTTTCGCGTACTTCGATAATCTCCGGTCCGGGATTAAATCCCCCGGCGATTACCGCCGCCCCATTGAGCACCGCCACTTCGCCTATGTTCTCGGTTGGGAACGAGTTTAAATCCGGCCCCCGGAAATGGGGAAGGTTCCAGAAGGTTTCCGGCACGATGCCGCCTTTGTAGTTGATATAAGGATTGGCGTTCGGATTTCCATTAAGAATTACCGTTCTCGATTGCCCTTTGGGCCCCACATTCACCGGCAAAAATGATGCTCCCGCGAGGATGTCATTAAATTCCCGTTGACGGATTACCAGGCTCTCCGGATGAATAATTTCCGTAGATGAAAAGCTGTATTCAACTTGTTGCTGGAATTTCATCCCATAAGGAATAAAAACCGCCGTATCAGCCGGAATCGCATCGAGTTCGGTTGTATCTACATAAACTGTGTCGGTTTTGAAATATATGGTTTCGTCAACTTCCATAATTAGCGAGTCCGCATCGGTTGTGTCCTCCGGCGTTGCCGGTAAAGGTTGTTGAGCAAGTGACATCGTAATCCAGCCGGAAAACAGAACTATAAGTAATGATATTGAAAGACGAATCATACTCATTATAAATTTAGCCTGTATTTCACCGGTACTATCAGCGGCATAAGCACAGCAAAGATAATTGTGTTTACTCCCACATTTATCGCCATAAACGGTATTCCCACCACGAATGCTTCCTTCAACGCGCCAAACAGGTATGCCCCCGCCGCGGTAACAATCATATTATAGAGAATCGCTAAAACCGCCCCAATTGCTCCCGCTTTTAAAGCTATAATCAAAGCGCCGGTTTCGAATATCCTTAAACGCGCGGTTAGTCCACCTGCCGCGCCTATTAGAGCCATGCAGAATATTTGGGCAAACAACATGGGCAGTGGCGGGAATGTACCGGCATTGTATGGATTGAATATGCTGTAGATTGCCGAAGCCACGGCTCCCGAAAGAATTCCCGCATAAATCCCGCCGAATAATCCGGCGACGAAAATAACCAGGTTAAACAATTTCACATTGGGTATATAGATCAAAAGGTAGTTTAAGGCGATGGCTAAAGCGGCGAATAATCCAGCGAGGATTACTTTGAACAAAGGTGATCTGGTTCTGGACTGTCGATATTCCATTCTCCTGATATCATTCCTCGCGGATCAGGATAAGCTTTTTGATATCGGAACCGATTTCAGAGTAGATATGATAGATATAGATCCCCCCGGCGACTAATTCTCCCTCATTGTTTCTACCGTCCCACTGGAATTGGGAGTTATAAAATCCTGCTGGTATTTTACCAAAACCGGGAAGTTCTAAATTACGCACCAACTCCCCCGAAACCGTATAAATCCTCACCTCGGGCCGGGCGATTTGATGAATTTCGAAGGGGATATTGGTCAATTCGCCTCCTCCGGTAACTACGAATGGATTCGGGTAATTCTGGTAAAGCTTGACTTCGGTGGGCAAACTTTCTTCGCCAATCAATGAATCCTCGACCTGGTAGTGATAGGCATACTGGGCGCTGTCGCGGTGGGAATCGATGCCCACGGGACAGGGAATCATGATAACATCCGTAAAAGTAAACCAGTTGCGAACGCCGATGGTGTCGGTTTTACTTACGGTGTTCAGGTCCAGGTGTTGAATCTCGGGCGCGGTAATGGTGTTCTGGATATGGTGTCCGAAGATAACTACTTCCCAGGCGAACCGGTCTTCGCCGTTAAAGGCGGCCAGGAGGCCTCCGGAGGTGATCTCGGGTACCTTAAAATCAATATAATTGGCGGCCAGGAATTCCGGTCCGGCGGGAATTTCATTGCCGAATAAGACCGTATCCGGATAGGATGTTATGTTTGCCATCACACTGTCCGGTATCTTCGTCCACAAGCTTGCCTCGGAATAGCCATAGGATTCATTCGCCCTTGACCCGGTAAAGTAGTTCCACGCGGCGAATTCGGCGAAGGCGGTGTTGAGGTCTAATTCTCCGCGGGAGGCGTTCAATATGGATTCGTCCATTGAAGTCAGCAAATTGTATCCCGGAGAGTTGCCGCATCCTTCCCAGATAGATTTAATAATTTCCGGACCAAGCCTTTCGGATAGATAAAAGGCCCACACACAACTCGCGTATTTGTGAATTGATCGGACCGTACCCAGGGCGCCGTCGGCTTCCAGGCTGATATTTGGATAACGGTAAAAATACGGCATGTATTGCAAATAGTCGTTTATATCATCGAAAATAACTTCCTCGAGCCAAACCGAGCATACCTCGTACCACCATACCGAGAACCTGGAACCGCCGGGACTTCCGAGATATTCGCTGGCATCATAACCAAAGGCAATCGCGTGAAAGAACTCATGGGCCATGGTAACCTTGATGGCATCGATGGCGTTGGGAGCGAAACTGTAATCATTATCGAGGGCGATAAAGCTCGTATACACCGAATCTTCCCCGGGAACATTTCTCTCCCTTTCAGTATAGCCGTATATATTTTGGGCCTGGTTGATAATATAAAGGTCATACTTGGAGTCTCCGCCATTAGGCGTGTACCAACCATCATCGGGAGGACGGTCAAATCCAACGCTGTCGATAGACTCCCGCCACACGAAATCCGCCAGCAGTCCAAGGTTATTGATGTAGTCGGGAACACCATCCACAGGGTCCATATCCAGGGGATCTACCGCGTTTTCTCCGGTGGTTGTGTAGTGGATTTTGAAAAAACCGGCGGGAGAGTCGTACTCCCTGTCGAGGGTGGGACGCGCCTGTATATCTTTGAAATAAGAAGGCGCGTTCGGCTCATCACGGTTGACTGACATCAGCGCCGGCGTTCCACTTAACCTTATCCCTTTGACCTCGAAATCCATAGCCGACGGAAACATGCCCGGTGATTTGATATTTGCCGCCTGCCGCCAGCGGATATCCTCATTCTGGGCGGAAACGGGTTTGGCAAGCAGTATGCCGATTAAAACCGTTATTAAAGTAATATACAGGCGCTTCATGTTCATCTCTACTTTTTTTCAAAGTGCTGTTGGAAATATTGTTCCAACCGGCGACCGGCTTTTACCGCCGGTTATGGCGCGGATCATTCCTGGATCTTGCTTTCTACAATTTCCTTGACCTTCACAGCCATCTCATCCGCTTCTCTTATTAACCCTTCCATCTCCGCGGTGGTTTCCTTTACGAAGGTTTCATCTTCGAAACCAAGAAGGTTTATTTTGACATTGTAACCGGCGCCGATCACCGCGCTGTTAGCCATCAAAGCGGCGCAACCGACATCGGTAATTGAGTTTACATTACCCTTTTCGGCGACAACGATAGAATGCTTGAGGATTTCAACCGCCAGCCTCATCGTTTCAAGCGGCACCAGCGCGGCGTTTTTAGTCGCCTCGAACATCGCTTCCTTGCGCGCGGCTTTTTCCTCATCGCTGTTTTTGGGTAATTTACGCGCTTTCATCACCGCGTTAAAAGCATCGGAGTCCTTTACAATGAGCTTGGTTACCTCGGCTCGAAGCTTCTCGGTTTTGCCAAGAACCTCGCTGAGTTCTTCCTTTACCTCTTTGTATTTTTTCTTGCCTACGGTAAGTCTGCAAACCATCGATGCGAGCGCACCGGCAAGCGATGCCGCCAACGCCGATACCGAACCTCCGCCCGGGGCCGGCGATGATGAAGCTACATCAGTTAGAAAATCATCCATGCTAACCTTGGTAGGGCTGGCGTCGCTGAGCATCTTGAATTCCAGGACCTGTCCGATATCAAAATTCTCGAGACGCAGATAATGGTCGGCGCAGTTAACCAGCGCCTGTAGCGGCGTAAGGCCCACAATCTCGCTGGAGGTTACCCTCTCTCCCCATCTCTCGGCTTCATTTTTAATCGTATCGAAAACCCTGAATATGGGAGTTTTCTTGTAGTTGACCAGGTTCATGGAAACCTGCACCTGGTTGCGCTCCTTAATCTCGAAACCGAGCGCTTTGCAATGGGTGAAACCGCCGCTTCGCGAACGTACTGCTTTGGCAATTTTCTTGGCGGCCGTTAAATTATTGGAGCCGAGATATACATTATACGCCACTAAGAAAGGTCTCGCTCCGATAGCTATCGCGCCCGCTGTCGGGTGCGTTTTACGCGGGCCGAAATCGGGAATACGGCTGTCATCGGTAGCTATGCTGTCGCGGATTCCTTCGTATTCGCCCCGGCGGATATCGGCAAGGTTCTCCCTTTCAGGCGTACGCGCCGCCTTTTCATATAAGTACACGGGTATCTGAAGTTTTTCGCCGACTTCCTTGCCCAACTCTTCAGCTAAAACCTTGCAGTCAGCCATACTAACCCCGGAAACGGGTACAAAGGGGCATACATCCGTAGCGCCCATTCGCGGATGCTCCCCGCTGTGTTTCTCCAGATCGATTAACTGCGAGGCCTTTTCAATCGCCAAAAACGCCGCTTGTTTAACTCCCTGGGGATCTCCGATGAAAGTTACCACCGCCCGGTTATGGTCGGCATCCATTTCCTTATCCAGAAGGCTGACCCCGCTGACGGTCAGGGCTGTTTGAATTATCTCGTCGATTATCTCGGGACGGCGTCCCTCGCTGAAATTCGGTACACATTCGACAATCTGAGCCATATCTCAACCTCTCAAACTTTTTAATTCCAATTTTTCAAACCACTATATTATGAAATATAGCCCATAACAGCAAATTCTTTTTACAATTACTAATGTTCCGAAAGGAGCGCCCAGGCGATTAAGGGGATGAGTATTTCAAAATGTCCGGTCAACGTATATCTACCGCCTCCGGAGAGAGTCGGCCTGTTGACCACGTTGGTAACCGGTCGGTAATGCTGGATCATGTCGATATTCGCCGCCGAGAAATTTTTTATCTCGCCGTGGATATTGCGGGCGGTATTTAAAGCTTTTAAAAATACCTCCGGAAGATTGACCGCCGAACCGAGGTTGATAACCACGCCTCCGTCATTCAATGAAATACAGCTTTCAGCGAGTATCCTAAAATCGTTACCGCTTAAAGCTCCCCACTTGCCGGCATCGAAATCGGGATGTTGATGTATCGTATCGGCGCCTATGGTTATATGGACAGTTGGAGAAAGACCATATTTTACGGCAGAGGCAACCAGGGAGTATTCAATAAAATCAGGTTTATCGGCATTAAAAGCTGTTCCGATAACCATCCCCAGGCCCGCCTCTGAATCGGCAGAATTAACAGCCTTATTCAGATACTCCGGCGTCTCACTCACCATCCCGAACATACCGGTTTCGAGGGTCTCGGCAACATCCTCGGAACTTCTGCCGAAAAACGCGAATTCGTAATCATGAATCAGTACCGCCCCGTTGCAGGCCAGATGGGTTATAAATCCCCGTTTAATCAACTCAATTAAAACCGGCGCGAGTCCCACTTTCAAAGAATGCGCCCCCATCATCAGGATTACCGCCCTTCCCCTGGCTTTCGCCCTGTTGATATCGTTAACAAGATTTTTTAATTCCACGGCTTTCAGATAAGCCGGAAGCCCCTCAAGGAATTCATCCACTTCCCAATCGGAGGAGGGAATCTTGGCAAAAGAATCGACTTCGGCTTTGGTGGGACGTTCTTTGAAACTGTAGGTCCGGATCTTGTTCAGATCAATCTTTTTTGGTCCAGTCATCGGGTATTCTCGGTAACCTGTACCATTCGAGTTCTGTGGTAATATGCCCAATGATAACCTTGCTGGTCATCAATACGGGCATTTTATATTGATCGTCGGTAACCCATACCAAAAGCCTCCCCTTATTCTCGAAAATCGATGATGAACGCAACACCGGCTCCAGCAGGATACAATTAAAAGTTCCCGCGCGGGTTTTTACCCGCTGTTTGCGATGCACCTTTACTTCGAGAGGATAGTTTTTGCGGTCGGTATGGTTATCTATAAACAAGGGTTTGCCGACTTCCAAATCCTGGGTACGCGCGTAATAAAACGCCGATAAAATATCCTGCACGAACGGATATGTCTTTATTGTATCCTTTCCGGTAATAGCCAAATGATTGACCTGGTCAAAATTGGTTACCTTATCCGCTTTATAACCGCCTTCCCGGATGTGTTTCTCAAAGCGGCGGGTGTATATGCCCTCGGTGTCGATATAACTCTCTACCCTGTCATCGACCTTGAAAAAGACTGAGAAAAATGCCGCGGACTGAGCGGTTGTGACTATATGGTAGGTATCATGTCCCCCGCAATCAACAATTTTCTTTACGCTCATTGTGCCCGTACCCGCGCGGATTGGTCCATAACGGATAACAAACTTCAGGCTTTCTCCAACGGTCCAGGCTCTATTCTCAACCTTCCGGTGCCACCACTCCGGTGAATTATAAAGAGTATCATCCTCTTCGAAAACGACCCCGGAGCTGTCGATTATCGTCGCCAAAGAATCCTCGGGAAAATCCTCGAGATCTTCGGCGGTAATCACATCCTCTTCCGACTGCAAACTGCCGAAATATCCAAATATTAGAATAACAACAATAACCGCCGTAAATCCAAAGCGCTTGTTCTCAATTGTCCTGTTCATTATCTTCTTCTCTCTTGCTCATCTGGACCACATGCGGGAAAATCCTTTTTATTATCTCATCGAGCTCCAAAAACGTTTTCGCGTATGCCTCGGGCGGCCCTCCGATAGGGTCTTCTACGGCTAAATCACCCCGCCGTTCCGATTGAGGAGGGAAATCTTTTATTAAAAATACGTTTTGGGCAGAAGGATGAGTAGATTTTATGTACTTGTAGTGCTCCGGTGACATGACGAGTATCAGATCCGAGGAGTCGATCAGCCCCATGTCCAGCAACCGGGAACGATGCCCGCTTATATCAATCCCCCAGTCCCTGCAAACCGCAACCCCGTTGGAAGACGCGGGAAAACCATCGGCGGCGGAGACTCCGGCTGAACCGACTTCTATGTTTTCGATACCCATCTCTTTTAACATATTCCTGAAAATCCCCTCGGCCATCGGCGAACGGCATGTATTTCCGGTGCATACGAACAGTACCTTGAACTTCTTATCAGGCATAATCTAACCGCTGTTTTATTCCTTGTTTACTTAATACTGAATTGATTCTCTCGACAGGTATCGCCCCTTCCCGAAGCACTTTAATACTTCCTGCCTCGAAAAGAAGAGAGGTCGACGGTTTATCATATATCACAATCCCCTCGGGTTTGCCTATAATATGTACTTCGGATGCGGAAAACATCTTTTTAACATCATCCTCATCTAATGCCGGGGGAGAACCGCTTATATTCGCGCTGGTAGCCGTTAAAATCCTACCGCTTCTTTCCAGTAACTCGTTGACCGCCGGCATACTGCTCTTTCTCAAGCCTATTTTGTCATCAATGCAAACCGGTAAACGGGTAATATTTTCCCGCGCTCTTACTACTAACATCAACGGTCCCGGCATAAACTCTTGTTCCAGTATTTGCATTATTTCCGATGAATATTCCGTATATTCGGAAAAAGGTGTTTCCGGGTGAATAAAGACCGGGATAGGCTCCGATGGCGGTTTTTGTTTAATTTTTCTTAAAAGTGAAACAGCTGATTGGGAACCGGCGTCGGTCACCAATCCGTAAACCGTCTCGGTAGGCATGGCGATGATTCCTCCCCTTTCGATAGTTGTTGTAAGCCTGTTGAAATCATACATTGCCGAAATCCCCGTATGTTCATGAACTATGGGAATTGACCCGGTGCCTTACTCCTGGCGGACCTTAACCAGCCAAACTTCAGTGTAACCAAGCTCGCGAACTCTGCTTAGAAATTCCTCGCCTTCCTCGGCAGTCTCAAAATTTCCAATGCGGATTTTATAATATGGCTCTTCGAAATCAAGGTATATAGTCTCATCGAATAAACCGAACATCTCATCCCGGGCCACTTCCGCTTCCTGGAGAAACCGGGAGGCAAATACCTGCACGCGGTAGACATAATTCTCGCTGCTTTGCAGGCTGTCATCTTTACCGCCGATTAAGTTGTAGTTGCTCAACAGCGAATCGGGGGAAGAACCTCCGGTCGACCATTGGGGCACAATTGGCTCCGCGTCGCCATCGAAAGCCATGGGATCAAATTCTTTCTCCGCCATTGTGCGCTTATCTTTCTTTCCACCCTCGTCATAGTACGGCGAAACATTCGAGCACGCAACAAACAGCAATCCCCCGATGGCGATACCGGCAACCGCCAGGACAAGAAAACTGGAAAATCTATATTCGCGCATTATAAGTACTCCTGCAATGCATCATCTTCCGCGATACGGGATACGAAATCCTTTATCTCCGGGACCTTGGTCTTGTGAGCCACCATCACGATTCCCTTTGTTTTAACTATAACAAGGTCACTTACGCCGAAGGTTGTTATAATTCCGTCATCGTCATCATTTACAATGGTAGTCTCGAAAGTTTCCGCCTGGAAAGCCTTGCCGATGCTGACATTGTGATGCTTATCGCGCTGCTTGAAACGTTCCAGCGCCAGCCATGAACCGACATCATCCCAGATAAAGTTTGACTTTATGGTAAGTACATTATCAGCTCTTTCAAGAATGGCTACATCTATGGAAACATTCTCCGCCTGGCTGTAAACATCTTCTTTAATCGCCGCTTCTTCGGGCGTTTCTATACATTCTATCAGCTGGTCCATCAATTTGCCGATACGGGGGGCGTACTTTTTTATAGCCGCAACTATTGATTCCACGCTCCATATAAATATGCCCGAATTCCAAAGGTGTTTACGGTCATAGTAATATTCCTGGGCGGCCATTCGCGAAGGTTTTTCCTTAAACCTGTTGATGCGGTAAATATCGATTCCATCGACGGTGTTGAAAATATCGGAAAGCTGGATATAACCATACCCGGTTTCCGCCCTGGTTGGTACAATCCCTATAGTAACCAGGTAATCCCCGGAGGTGGTTACTTTAATTGCCGCCTCCAACGCCTCTAAAAGTTTTTCCGCCGGACGGATCAAATGGTCGCAGGAAAGCACAATCATAACCGCGTTAGGGTCTTTGCGGTAAACATGCGCGGCGGCGTAAGCTATTGCCATACACGTGTTTTTACCAAACGGCTCGATAAGCACATTCTCGCGGGGCAAATCCGGAACATGCTCGTTTATCTTATCGCTTATATTCTCCCCGGTTACTAATACCACCTTCTCCAGTGGTATCAATGGCCGGATCCTGTCCACGGTCTCGCTTATCATGGTCCGGTCCGATGTCAATCTCAAAAACTGTTTTGGACGGTCGGTTCTCGAAAGGGGCCAGAAACGCTCTCCCTTTCCTCCCGCAAGTACAACAGCGTAAACATCTTTCATAATTCGACCTTTCTATTTATCCAAATCAAAGGGTGAATTTATCACCAAGGACCCCTTAAGTCAAGTTAATTACCGTTTTTAACCGTTCATGCCGGGAACGAAAATATGAATAATCCAGTTACCAAATTACAGTAAAAATAACTAATATTGTCATTCGTTTAATCCGTCAGCGCCGGAAGTCCGACAATAATTATAGCGATTGGTTTATAAGGGCAATTTTTTTATAAAGGGTATGAAAATGTCAATTAAAAATGCTTTGATATTATTGATAATTACGCTTGTAGCGCAATCTTCTGTGAATTCCTTATACGCGCAGGATGATGACGCCGTGTTCATTCACCATTCGGTTGGCGGACAATGGCTGGATAACAGCCTTAACAGCGCGTTGATCGCCAAGGATTATATCGACGAACGTAATGATATATATTACGGCGCCACGCTCTCCCCCGATTCCGGAAGACCCTCATCGCTGGGGAGCGTTCCCGGCGACCGCACCGATATGCACCACTGGATATTATGGTTCAACGATTACCTGTTGGGCGTAAAAAGCCATGGCTGCGAGAACGGTTATAACCGGATTATAATGTTCAAAAGCTGTTATCCCAACAGCAACATTATCGACGATGGCACCGAACCGGGTGATCCGTTCAGTTCCACCAAAACGACTGCTAACTACAAAGCAATTTACCGCCATCCCGACGGTCCCGGCAATACCTACATCAATAGCGGTTATGAATATAAACCCCTCGAAGATATATTCGCCGAACACCCGGAGATACTGTTCATACCGGTTACCGCGCCTCCTCGGCATTACGCGCCATCGGACCCTACCAATGACGATGAAGCCCACCGGGCGCGGGTTTTCAACAACTGGCTGAAAAATGACTGGCTCGATGATTATAACAGCCGTCATGCCGGTTATAACAATGTTGCCGTTTTCGACCTTTTCGATGTTATCGCCTATCCCGATGACCATTCCAGCCATCCTAACAGGTTGAAAGCCGAGTACGGCGGCGAGAGCGGCGATTCACATCCCAACGATTCGGCTTATGCCGATTTGACGAGGGTTTTCGCCACCAATACCGGCGATTTCCTCGATACGGCTTACGATCAATTCAATAACAGCAGTGGGATAGATGGCGGCAAATATGGGATTAACCTGCCCCGCGAAGCACAGCTTCTCCCCAATTATCCCAATCCTTTCAATGCCGGAACAACTATAGTTTTTTCGCTGGAAAAAAGCTCAACGGTCGATTTATCCGTTTACAATATCAATGGGCAATTGGTTGAGCCGTTGATAAAATCATTTTACAGGCCCGGTTTACATCACATCAACTGGGATGGCTCCCGCCATTCCAGCGGCGTTTATTTTATCAGGATGAATGCGGGCGATAAGAACTTATCCCGCAGATTGGTTTTGATGAAATAATTTATTACAAGGAATTAATGCGGCGCTATGTCTCCGCAAGCGACGCGTATATATTAGCGTCATGTCCCCGCGCATTACGCCTTCAATAGTGCCCGGCAAGTGTCCCCACCTGCCGGGAATCCTGAAATGAATTCCATATTTCACTTGACAAAAACGGTTAAAGTGTGCTTGAATAAATCCTTAATATGCGCCGTTTATCCGGCATCTTGGCTACTTAATGAAAAGAGAGGTTATGTTCGACTTCACCCGTCCCGACCCGCCATCCGATGACAAGCGATGGAAATTAGTATTGGCGGAAATGCGTAAGAACGGCTACGCTCAAAATTCGCTTATTCAATGCCTTCATGCCGTGCAAAGTTCCTTCGGTTTCCTCGATGAAGAATCTATGCGCTTCGTTGCCAACGCCTTGCGTCTGCCCTTAAGCAAAGTTTACGGCGTGGCTACATTCTACCACTACTTCACCATGAAACCGCCGGGCAAGCACACATGCGTGCTCTGCACCGGAACGGCATGTTACATCAAAGGCGTGCCCGAACTGCTGAAGGCAATCAAGGAAAAATACAAAATCAAACTCGGCGAAACCACCGAGGATGGAGAATTGTCGTTGCTTTCAGCGCGGTGCGTGGGAGCATGCGGGTTAGCGCCGGTGGCGGTTATCGACGGAGAAGCTGTCGGGAAACTTACGCCCGATCAACTGCTTGGAAAGCTGAAGGAGGCGATTGGATGATTATCCTCGATGAACTCCAGGAGATGGCCCAGAAGGCCAGCGAACAATACGAAACCGCCGAACATCATGTTCATGTATGCGTTGCCGCCGGATGCGTTTCCTCTGGAAGCCGGGAAGTGCTGGAGGCATTAACCGCGGAAGTCGAAAAGCGGGAGTTGGGCGGGAAATGCGTGGTAAAAGGGGTAGGATGTATGGGACCCTGCGCGGGCGGCCCGGTTGTATTGGTTGAATCCGAAAAAATAATGTATAACAACGTGAGCGCCGCTGATGCCCCGGATATCATCGAAAATCTCGGCTCCGGTCCGGTGGAAAGGCTGGCAATCGATTTAAACGCGCCCTTTTTCACACGCCAGCAGAAAATCGTCCTCGAAAATTGCGGCATTATCAATCCGGAGAGTATCGAGGATTATCTTATAAACGAGGGTTACTTCGCCCTCGGCGAAGTATTGACTTCATATACCGCCGGCGATATTATCGAACAGATAATGAAAAGCGGCCTGCGCGGCAGGGGCGGCGCCGGTTACCCAACGGGTTTGAAATGGAGCACCGTGGCCAAGGCGGGCGGATCCCGCAAGTTTATCGTATGCAACGCTGATGAAGGCGATCCGGGGGCTTTTATGGACCGAAGCGTACTCGAAAGCGATCCCCACCGGGTCCTCGAGGGTATGGCTATCGCCGCTATAGCCGTAGGCGCCAACGAAGGATATATATATGTGCGCGCGGAATATCCATTGGCTATCGACCGGTTGAAGAAAGCGATACGCCAGGCGGAGCGCGCGGGAATTCTCGGCAACCGTGTCCTGGGCACCACCCATGATTTTCATATCCACATACGACTCGGCGCGGGGGCGTTTGTATGCGGCGAGGAGACCGCGCTTTTGGCATCGATTGAAGGCTCCCGGGGTACCCCCCGGCACAGACCGCCATATCCGGCCGAATCCGGCCTTTGGAAGCAATCAACTCTAATAAATAATGTGGAAACTTTTGCCAATATCCCCACCATTATACGCAAAGGCGCCGAGTGGTATTCAAAAATCGGCACCGATGACAGTAAGGGTACGAAGGTTTTCGCGCTCGCGGGCAGGATTAACAACACCGGGCTTATAGAAGTACCCATGGGCATGACCCTTCGGGAGATAATATTCGATATTGGCGGAGGCATCCCCGACGGGCGAATATTTAAAGCGGTGCAAACCGGCGGACCCTCAGGCGGATGTATCCCTGAAAAACACCTGGACAAACCAGTCGATTACAAAACCCTGACCGAGCTTGGCTCGATAATGGGATCCGGCGGCATGATAGTGATGGATGAAACATCGAACATGGTCGATGTCGCCCGCTATTTCATGGAATTTTCCAGGTCCGAGTCCTGCGGAAAATGCGTACCATGCCGTGTGGGTACTGTACATACATACAACATCCTGGAAAAACTCCTCGAAGGCGAAGGGGATGAGGATGATATCGCCCGGCTCGAA
>WJIJ01000204.1 GCA_014730345.1 Candidatus Zixiibacteriota bacterium
CGAGTATACTCTGAACTCGGTCGAAGCCGTATTATCGCCAACCGGGAAGTTAAACGCGAACCTGATATAGGCACGGGTAATCGGCTGGTTATTTATTCCCTCGGGAAGGTCATACTTCAGCAGGATTCTCTGGCCGCCTTCCTCTCCGTGTCCGATTCCCGGTTCGATTATCGCATAATCTGAAGGGGAGAGGGAATACTCGGCTCCGATCAGCGCCGGTGCCGTCAGCAAAATGAATCCGCAGATAATATGGGAATGTCATCGGACAAAGGAGAGGATTTCGAGGAACGCCCCGCAATCATGGAATTTGATGGCGGATTGAGTAGAGAGGAAGCTGAGAAATATTCGGAAATAAATATGAAACTGTCCCCAAATAATCAAAATTAGGATAGAAAATGGTGAAAATCTATATAGAAATTGGAAACCGAGTATCAATTAGGCTTATTCTATTTAATTTCAACGATTTAAGCGCATTTTAAAGCAACCGAAGGGTTGTTTTATCCAATTGATTACGGAAAACTTCGGTGATAAACGTGTATTATAACGATCTTAGCTCTCACGAAAGGAAATATCGGGTCGAGGAATGCTTCTCTCTCGATATGGTTGAAATCAAACGGTTGGGAGACCTGAACAGGCCTTCAGGAAGCCGGATATGGCAATGGACGGATAATCGGGGTAATCCATCGGGAAGTATTACATTTAATGTGCTATGGAACGCTGATGCGCCTGTAGCAATCAATTTAAGTTATATGGCCGGATATGAGGGGCGAGACAAGGTTCATTATGATTATGAGATACAATTAACCAGGACTCAATGTTATCTGGGCGGATACCGATACTGGTTCGTTTGCCCACTGACAGTTGATGGAAAATACTGCGGAAGGCGTTCGAGGATTTTATATCTTCCGCCGGGTTTGCCTGCGAATATGAAATATTTCGGATGCCGGAACTGCCACAGGCTTACTTACAGAACGCGCCAATGGCATAGGGATAGGTTTTATGAAGGTTTACATCGACCGCGGCAAATCCGGGAAGAGCTACTATCGAGATTGCTTAAGGTCAGGTCTTCAGTGAAAAGATTACAACTTTTGGATCGATTAAATTCCGAGAAGGCTAAGATAATGGCATTTTACGGAACTATAATGAAACGAATTAAGAAGAAGGATAAACGGGCATCAGTCAAAATACTTTTGCCCGGTAAATACAAGGAATAGCTATGGTTAAAAAGACTCACAAAGGTTTCAATATTAGCGGAAGCCCAGATGAACCAAATCCCGCAATCGAAGATTTATCCCCGGAATTAAACGAATTCTTGGAATTCGTTACGGATATGTTAGCTGAAGAATTGTATGAAGAACATTTAGGAAAAGAAAAAATAGCGAATGATGAAAAATAATTGTTGACAACATGATATATCTATGCTATATTAGTATCATAAATAATAAGCGGAGGTTTTATGGCAAAAAAAGAAGACGAGAGTAAGACGAGGTTGATCCATATTAGATTATCTGAGGAATTACACAAAACATTAAGGATTAGAGTCGCGGAACTGGATACCTCGATTCAAAAGTGGGTTGAATCGCTTATCGAGAAGAATCTCGGAAAGCACAAATAAACGGTAGGTATATTATGGCGAATAAAGCGACTAAAAAGATCAATAAAACTCCTGACAAAAGGATGGTTGCTGTAATATATGCCCGCGTTTCTTCCAAGGAGCAAGAAAAAGAGGGCTTTTCAATACCTGCGCAATTAAAACTCCTCAGGGAATACGCGGCTGAAAACAGTTACGAGGTTACAGAGGAATTTAAAGATGTCGAAACGGCCAAGCAGTCCGGTAGGGCAGAATTTAAACGTATGGTCGATTTCCTGGCCTGTACTCCATCTGTCAGGTTAATCCTGGTAGAGAAGACAGATCGGCTTTATCGCAACTTCAAGGACTATGTTACCCTTGAAGAATTAGGTATTGAAATCCATCTGGTCAAGGAAAATGAGATAATCAGTAAAGATAGTCGTTCCCATGCTAAGTTTATTCATGGCGTAAAACTATTAATGGCAAAAAACTATATTGACAACCTTTCCGAAGAAGTCAAGAAGGGCTTGAATGAAAAAGCAGAGCAGGGATCCTATCCATGCGGGCGATTACCAATAGGTTATTTGCGGGACTCACAAACTGGCAGAATACTTTTTGATCCCGAACGATTCGAAATAATTAAGACCCTTTTCGAACAATACTCTTCTGGTAAACATTCTATAACATCATTACACCAATTAGCAAAGAGCTTAGGATTAAGATATCCCAAATCCGGTCGGGTAATTACCAGAAGCGAGATCGAAAGAATGTTGAAAAAGATATTCTATACAGGGAAGTTCAGATGGAAAAACCGGATTTACCAGGGCGATCATCCTGCTATTGTCGATGATGTTTTATTCCAGAATGTACAACGGGTATTTAAAAACAAGTTGAAGCCAACCTATAACACAAAGGATTTTGCTTTCTCGCAATTTTTGGGATGTGGAAATTGTGGTTGTGTAATCACTGCAGATATCAAAAAGGGTAAGTACATCTACTATTATTGTACAAATTATCACGGCAATTGCTCAAGAGAATTCATCCGGGAAGAGCTATTGGCTGATCGTTTAGGCCAAATCGTCAAAGATGTTCAGATCGATGAATCAATGCGGAGTTGGTTGGATGAATCGTTGGAACTCGCTCTCAAGAAGAAATCCGAGAAAGCGAAGATGAACAGGGATAGATTTGCCAAGAGGTTACAAAAGATTAAGGCTTATATTGATAACGCCTACATGGATAAACTGGAAGGTAAAATATCGGAAGAATTCTGGCTTGAAAAGTCTGAAGAATGGCAGAAGGAGATTACCGATCTGAACCAGAGAATCTCGGAATGTGATAACGAAATACCGAAGAAGTATGAGTTAGCACGTAAGGCTATCGAACTCGCCTATCGCGCTTATCCTCTTTACCTTAGACAAACTCCAAAGGAAAAACGCAGATTGTTGGATTCTTTACTTTCGAACTGCACAATTCACAACGGAACTCTTTGTCCCACATACAAAAAGCCCTTCGATATACTGGCGAAAAGGGCTGAATCAAATAATAAGCTGGGAGACAGGGATTCGAACCCCGATTCTACGGTCCAGAGCCGCATGTCCTACCATTGGACGATCTCCCAGTATCTTTATCTCCTATCGGCTAATCATCCAATAATATTGAACGAATCAGCATACCATATTTTATAAATTCATCAACCGCTGTCAAGTAAAATCGCAACTAATCAATATTTTCAGCATCTGCCCCGCGATCGTAACATACGCAGAACATTTGAAATAATTTTAACAGGTTTTGCCAGGAATATTTATTGAATCTGGGAATACCATGATTTAATGTTGAATTATGGGAACGTTTTATTTCATTCGATGTTGTTTACATGATAACGAAGAACGGGTTTTTAAGATGGCAAAGGTTTTAATTTCAAGAAAAGAAGAGTTTTCGGCATCGCACCGGCTTTACAGCGAAAAGCTTTCGGATGCCGAAAACGAAAAGATATATGGTAAATGTGCCAATCCGGCAGGCCATGGGCATAACTACTCGGTTGTTGTAACCCTCGAAGGGGAACCTGACCCGGTAACGGGTATGATTTTCAACCTATCGGATTTAAAGCTGATAATGAGGGAGCATATTATCGATAAGGTTGACCATAAAAATTTAAATGTCGATGTTGATTTCTTGAAAGGAACAGTGCCGACTGCCGAGAGCCTGGCGGTGGCATTTTTTAATATATTGAAAGATAAAATAGGTAGCGGCCTCCTTTACGAGGTCAAGGTAGTCGAAACGCCCAAAAACTGGGCAGTTTGCAGGAGAGACCGGTAATGATAGATATACAGAGCATGCGGGATAACCGCAACATAGACATAGACCGGGTGGGGATCAAAAATATAAAATACCCTATAACGGTAGGCGACCGAAACAACGGGCATCAACATACAATCGCCGATGTCAATATGTATGTTGACCTTCCCCGCCAGTTCAAAGGAACTCACATGAGCCGTTTCGTGGAGGCGTTGAACATCTACAGGGGCGAGATTGATATATCTAAATTTGAAGAGATGCTACGGTTCATCAAGAAGAAACTGAAAGCCGATAAGGCGCACCTGGAGTTTTACTTCCCGTTTTTTATCAGCAAAAAAGCGCCGGTTACCGGTTCGGAGGGGATGATAGATTACAGGTGCAGTTTCCGCGGCGCTATCAATGGCGATGATGAGATTGACCTGGTAATCGGTATAGAAGCGCCGGTAACATCGCTATGTCCATGCTCCAAGGAAATTTCTGATTATGGCGCCCACAATCAGCGCAGTATAATCAGTTTATCTTACCGCTCCAACGAGTTTATCTGGATTGAAGATATTATCGAGATGGTTGAATCATGCGCGTCTTCGGAGATTTACTCATTATTGAAACGGCAGGACGAGAAATACGTAACTGAGAAAGCTTACGATAACCCTGCATTTGTTGAGGACATCGTGCGTAATGTTACCGTCAAGATGATGGAGGATAAACGTATTTTGTGGTTTACGGTCGAGTCGGAAAATTTCGAATCTATTCATAACCACAGCGCCTATGCTTTCGTGGAAAAGGATAAGAGGATAAGCAAGAAGGCGGAAGATATTATAAACGCGGGCGCGGGGATGAATTTGACTTCAGTTTACAGGAGGTAAAGGTTTTTGGATATTGGTATGTTTAAGGATAAGGTCGTAGCTATTACCGGCGCCGGCGGAGGATTGGGGTCGGCAATATGCAGGGCGTTCGGGGAAGCTGGATGCAAAATAGTGCTGCTTGAGAGAAATGCTGACAGGATGAATGAAATCGCCGGGCAGTTAAGGGATAAGGGAATCGATGCGTATACGGTGGAAATTGACGTTATCGATCCGGGCAAGGTAAAAGAAGCCGCGGGAAAAATAGAGAAGGAACCCGGGCATATTGATATTTTGGTGAACAACGCGGGCGGTTTCGCTAATGGACCCATTGAAGAATTCAGCGATGAGGACTGGGACAAGATGATCAAGCTGAATCTCTATGGTCCATTTTATGTGACCAAGTATTTCCTGCCATTGCTCAAAAAATCGCGCGGCGCCCATATTTTCAACATTAGTTCTATCGGTGGAAAGGTGGGTTTGAAAAACGGCACCGCTTATTCCGCGTCTAAATTCGGCCTCAGGGGATTGAGCGAATCCCTTTCGGAGGAACTGCGCAAGGAATCTATCAGGGTTACCACGGTTTTTCCACACATGATGAACTCTGCCGGTGATGAAATCGAACCGGAAAAGCGCAATAAGATTATTGAACCTGCCGATGTTGCCAATCAGGTTACAGCCGCGGCGGCTTCGCCGGATTATGTAAACATCCCGGAAATAATAGTCTATCCGTTAGCCAGTGGAGTGGTTAAGCGCGATAACCTCGCTTAAGAAGTTTCCTGCCTGGTTTTACATGTGTTCACGCCCAGTATGGAGTAAAGTCCGCAGTAACCGGTCAGCGTCGTACCGATGGGTATAAGGCCTAAAAGCCCCCACCAACTGCCATAAGCCAATCCCACAAGCAGGATTGCTAATCCGATAATTAGTCTGATAATTCTGTCTGTTTTACCTATGTTCGCTTTCATTTATAAACTCCTTTCTTTGTCTATCCAAACTTGATTAAATTATTGTTGGTTCCGGGAGATTGGAGGGTTTTATTTGGAGATAGAATTAAATACTGAAACTTAGAGCGAAAAACTTATATTGCAGGTGTCATGGATATAAAAGATGAAAAAACCTTGGAGGAGCTTGAAAGCCGGTTTGCGGAAATTGAAAAATCCGGGGATGTAACGCCGGAGAAAATGGAGATACTCAACCAGATAGCCGAGAAATACGTGGTCGATGACCCCCGGAAAGCTATCGAGATAACAGCCGAAACCCAGAGAATTTCCAGGGAGATTAATTATTCCCACGGTATCGCGTACGGTTTGGGCATAATGGGTTATGCCTATTACATGCTTTCCGATTTCGAAAAAGCTATCAAGCTTTTCACCGAAGCTTTGAGGTTGGGTGATGAGCATGAGCACCGTGCGGGCAGGGCCAGGATACTTGTTGGATTGGCCTCGGTCTACCTGAGTATGGGTTCTTACGAGAAATCTTTATCCTATGCCCTTTCGGGGCTTAAGGTATTGAAGGAGATTGGGGATATGATGCATACCGCCTGGACACTACAGGGGATTGGCACGGCATATCACGAGCTGAAAGATTTCGACAGGTCGCTTCAATATCACCGGGAAAGCATGGAGCTGTTTGAGAAATTAAAAAGCGTGAAGGACTCCCTGGCCGGCAAGGCGAGAAACCTTGTTGGGATCGGAAGTGTGTATCAAAGCAACGGGGAATATGATAAAGCCCGGGAATACTATGAGCAATCTCTACCTCTTTTTATCGAGGCGGGCAACCGTATAGGCGAAGCCCGGGTCTACCATGACCTGGCGACCTTATGCCATATTACCGGGGATTTTGATATCGCTCACGGTTATTTTCTAAAAGCGCTGAATCTGCGGAGACAGGCGGGTAACCGGCAAGCCCAGTGCACGACCTTGATAAGTCTGGGGAAGCTGTATGTCCAGCAGGGGAAATCCGATGAAGCGTTGGATGTGTTAAACGAGTCGCTGAGTATAGCATCGGAGATAAAAGCCCGGCCGCGTATTTACATGACTCATGAGGCGTTATCGGCGGCTTACGAACAAAAGGGCGACCTCGCCGGCGCTTTGGAACACCAGAGGTTGTTTCACTCGATGAAAGAAGAGGTTTTGGGTGAGGAAACAAACTCCCGGTTAAAGAATCTGGAGATAAGTTACGAAGTCGAACGCGCGGAAAAGGAAGCGGAAATAGAAAGATTGAAGAACGTTGAACTCAAGGAGAAAAATGAACGGCTGGAGAGTTTGCTCGATGAACTTCACAGGACCCAGAACCAGCTTATCCAGACAGAGAAGATGGCCGCCCTCGGTTCGCTTGTGGCCGGGGTGGTCCACGAGTTGAATTCGCCGGTGGGAGTATTGAAAAGCTCGGCGGATGTAACCCGCAGGAGCATGGTTAAGCTAAACTCATTGGCAAGGTCGATGTCGATTGAAGATAAAGATTTCGAACGTTCCCTGCAGACGGTGATGGAAAATACCGAATTATCCGCATCGGCATTACAGAGGATAGTAAAGATAGTTTCGGATTTAAAAAGTTTTATACGCCTTGACGGCGCGTCGCTGGAAAAGTACGACATCCATAAAGGCCTGGAAAGCGTGCTTTCCCTCCTTGAACACGAGATTAGCGAAGGTATTGTGATTAAAAAGGACTACGGGGAAATACCGAAGATTGTCTGCAATCCCGGGGAACTTAACCAGGTATTCTTTAATTTGATTAAAAACGCCCTGGAAGCATTCGAACAGAGAGGGACAATCACCATTCGCACTTCCTCCATTGAAAACAAAATTAAAGTTATGGTTGAGGATAACGGAGAAGGAATTCCGGGGGAGCTTATCGACAGGATTTTCGAACCCGGTTTTTCCCGCAAGGGAGAAAGGGTTAAAGCTGGCATGGGACTGTTCGCCTGTTATAATATAATAGAAAAACATGCCGGTAGAATCAATGTCGAGAGCGAGAAAGGCAAGGGAAGCCGTTTTACCATTGAACTGCCGGTCAGCCTTGAAAGACGATTAGATAGCGATAAATAAAAAAGTTTAGGGTGTTGAAGGAGAAGTAATTATCGACAGAACTGCTTGTGCGCTCGCGTTGGGTATTAAGCTTTGATTCGAAAACGCGATGTACGTAAAGTATATCTTCCTCAAACAGGCCTGTTTTACTGCGCCGCCATCTGGGGCTCGACCTTTTTCATTGTTAAGGGGAGCCTGGTAGGGATACACCCGGTTATCCTCGTTGGGTATCGTTTTACATTAGCCGCCCTGATCCTGGGAATAATACTGGCGTTTAAGCGTAAAAATCTATTCGCCAACGCCAGGGAGGGATTGATACTCGGCTTTTTCCTGGGAGTGCTTTACCTCACCCAGACTATGGGATTGGGCATGACCACCGCTTCCAATTCCGGCTTTATTACCGGGATGTTCGTTGCTTTCGTACCGTTTTTTGGGTTTACAGTTTTCCGTATTGTGCCTTCAAAGATAAGCCTTGTGGCTTCGGTTGTGGCCATGGGAGGATTGTGGATGCTTACCGGGGGTATAGGCGGCGTTAATTATGGAGATATGCTGACCTTGGCGGCCGCAATGTCCTACGCGATTCATCTGCTGTATGTAGACAGGTTCGTTAAAAAGAAAATTGACCCCTATGTTTTAAATTTCCAGCAGTTCCTTTTTATCGGATTATTTGCCCTGTTGATGGGAGCTGTTTTTAAACTGCCGTTTGAAGTTACCGGTGATAAAGTAATCGCCTCGGTTGTCTTTCTCGCGTTGCTACCCACCTTATCCGCCTTTGTTATACAACTGTCCGCCCAGCGTTATGTACACCCCGTGCGAGTATCGCTGATTTTCGCGTTCGAACCGGTATTCGCGGCGGCGTTCGCATGGACTCTCGGCAATGAACCGTTTGTCGCGGCCAGGGCCGCCGGCGGCGGATTGATAGTCTTGGCGCTTATATTATCAAGCTTTGATAACGGTAAATAGATATTTGAGGCTGGGTGAACAACCAAAGAGAAAAGGAGGCTTCTAAAATCTCCTTCTCATGAAACCTATAGTTTCTCTTAATGATTAGATATCGATACTATTCCTCGGGTATCTCATGCTTGATCTTCTCGTAGAACTTCTCGTAATCGAATTCCACGTAGAAATCGTTGCCCTCAGGAATATGGCAGTTCAGGCAGGTTTCTTTATCGCCTACAATCAATCCGTTGGCGATGGCGGCTTCACGGTCTTTCATGATTTTCATGCTTTTATAATCAGAACCGGGTCCATGGCAGGCTTCGCAGGTAACGCCTTCTTCCATGGAGTATGATTCCGCCTTGGCGTCGGCGGGGGCGTCATAACCGGTAACATGGCATTTCAAACATTTTTCTGATTTTTGGGGATCATCAATACCGTGTTTCTTCCCGTTTTCCTTGGCCTTTTCGGTTCCGAGGGTCTCGAAAGCCTTGGCGTGGAGCGAGTTTTCCCAGACGCCATAGGAATTGCCATATTTCTCCATTTTGTGGCACATTTTACATTTGCTTACGCCGACATATTTGGGACTTGCGTTAACTACCGGCATTGCCAAAACGCAAACAATACCAATTACTAACATCGATACGAAGATTTTTTTGGTCATTACTGTAATTCCTCCGGATTGCCTTGAAAATTTATTTTCGGGGAATATAAAAACGGGGCGCCGTATTGTCAAGAAATATAAAAATATTAAAGCCGGACAACCTTTGTTTTCAATGAGTTTTCAAATTAACGTGGTTGGGTATTTGTATAGGTGATTGTGTTTATTTTTTGGAGCCTTGATGCAATTCTCTGGAAGCTTTGGATAACTCCGGTATAATTTTATCTATTTCACGCTTCAAGTTGGCGAAGGCGGCCTCGGCGTCTTGCAGGGTGTTATTCTTACCCGCGTTTTCAAGTGATATGGAAAGGTCAACGGCGGTTTTCGCGCCTAAATTTCCCAACGCTCCTTTTATCGCGTGCGAAATCTCTTCCACCGACCGGGCATCGTTGTCCACAATCGCTTTTTCGAGAATTCCCAGGTTTTTATGGCAATCGTCTACAAAGACCTCAACGACCTCCTGAAAAACCTGAATATCGCCATCGACCCGGTCCAGGAGTTCATTAATATTTATTGCCGGCGAGTTACCGGAAGAAGATGGACAGGGTTCAACCCCTTGTTTTTCCGGGGCTGTATCAAAGGCTGGTGCCGGTTTCCGGGGAACGCATCTCTCTAACTCCGCGAAGAGTTTCCCGGCATCGAGAGGTTTGGAAACATAGCCATTCATACCCGCGTTTAAACACATCTTTTTATCATCCTCATGGGCGTAGGCAGTCATTGCGATTATCGGGATGTTGGCTGATTCCCCCTTGAATTCGCGAATTTTTCGGGTAGTTTCAAAACCATCCATTTCAGGCATTTGAACATCCATGAGTATAGCGTCGTACATATTCGTTTCCATCATCTCCAGCACTTTGTTGCCGTTATCCGCAATCTCCACGACACTGCCCCGTTTAGCCAGAAGGTTTTTCACGATTTTCTGATTTACCGGATTGTCTTCGGCGAGGAGGATTTTATAGCGGTATCGTTCCTCCCGCAGTGAATGCTGGGTAATAAGCCTTTTTTCGGAAGAAACCTCATCTTCGGGCGTTACGATATTTTTGATTAATTCAAATAAGATACTATGCTTAACAGGTTTGACCAGGTATCCTTCGATGCCCAGTTCGCGGCAGAGTGCTCCATCTCCCCTTTTTCCGCTCGAAGTCATCATAATTATGCGCAGATCTTTGAAGATCGAATCATTTTTGATCTTTCGCGCGAGGTCAAAACCATCCATATCTTCAAGCCGATTGTTGATAATTGCCAAAGAATAAGCTTCATCTTCGGCGGCTTCTTTTAAACGGTTAAGGGCCTCCTTTCCGGATGCGGTAGAGAATACATTTAACTCCCAACTGTTCAGGAGCGATTCGAGCATGGAGCGGTTGTTCTGGTTGCTTTCGACCACCAGGATCTTGATCCCCTTAAGGGGGGTATTATCCGTTCCGGAATTTGTATTCCTGTGTTGGTAGTATGGGAACTCGACTTCGAAGTAAAACGTACTACCAGGTCCGCCCAATCCATCCTTTTGATTCGTGGGGCTTTCCAGCCAGATCCGCCCGCCCATCATCTCAACCAGTTGTTTGGATATTGTAAGCCCCAGCCCCGTGCCGCCGTATTTACGTGTAGTTGAACCATCGGCCTGGGTGAAACTTTCGAAAACTTTATGGTGTCTGTCTTTAGGAATACCTATCCCGGTATCGCTGATCGAGAATCTTAATATTCCGCTTCGCTCTTTTTCGCTGACTATGGATGCTTTTACCACAATTTCCCCTTCATCGGTAAATTTGATAGCGTTACCGAGGAGGTTAAGGAAAATCTGTCTTAAGCGCGTGGGATCGCCAATTAAAGCGTCGGGAATCGCGGGTTCTATTTTCACCACGAGTTCAACATCCTTTTCGCGGATTTTAATACCCACGGTATCTACCGCCGATTCGATCACATTCCTTAGACCGAAATCGATTGCCTCGAGGTCGAGTTGGGAAGCTTCTATTTTGGAGAAATCGAGGATGCCATTAATTACCGACAATAGATTATTCGCCGATTCCTTTATGGTTGAGATATATTCGTTCTGTTCGCTATTTAAATCAGTATCCAGGGCGAGGTCGACCATGCCCAGTATTCCGTTCATGGGCGTTCTAATTTCATGGCTGACATTCGCCAAGAACTGGCTTTTGGCGACATTGGCGGCTTCCGCCGATTCTTTGGCGGTTCTGAGAGCTTCTTCGGCATTGCGGCGCAGGGTGTGGTCTTCGACAATAGCCAGCAGTCCTGAGATTCCGCCATCGAGGTCGTAGATTGGAGAGATGAGGTAACGTAGATATAATCCTTTGCCCCACTTGCTTCTATAATACCTGACCACATCGTTTGGTTCACCGGTTCGCAATGATTGACGGAAGTCGTCGGCAATCCCGGATTCGACCAGTGGCGGGAATTCGAGCAGGTTTATACGTTTGGTCGCTTCCATAGATGGTGAACCGAGTATTTCGAGAAGCATTGGATTGCAGTCTATTATCCTGCCTTCCTTATCGATGGAGAGGATTCCCAGCGGCGCTTTTTCAACTAATAGCGAGTATCTCTTTTCGCTGTTCCAAAGCGCCAACGCGGCTCTTTTCTGTTCGCTGATATCGATGGCCACCCCTTCAATATAGCCCTTATCGGGATAGATGAGCGCGGAGTAACGAACCCATACAGTGGAGCCGTCCTTGCGCCGGAAACCGGCATCGAAATCATTTAATTTCCCGGTTTGTTTAATCTCTTTGAGCATCATCTGCCGGGCGTTCTCATCCACGTAGTTTTCGGACGTTTTATATGAATTAATTACATCATCCTTATGTTCAAAGCCGAATATCTGGGCTAACCGGTGGTTGCACTCGAGCACCATACCATCGGAAATCCTTGTGCGGAATAATCCAGCCAGGGCATTGTTGTAAAGTTCGTGGTATTTTTCCCGGTTTTCGGCAATCTCCCGTTCGGCTTTTTTACGCTCGGTTATGTCGCGCACAATTGCCAGGATATAGTTCTTATTGGAAAGCTCCAGTTTGTTCAAGCTGACTTCGGCGTCGAACTCGGTGCCGTCATAATGGCAATGGCGCCATTCGAAAAACTGGGGCTCGCCATTTAAAGCTTTACTCATTTTTTCTATTGCCGCTTCTTTTGAATCTCGGCCATCGGGTTGAATGGGCGGGGAAAGTTTGTGTGGCGGTTGGTTTAGCAACTGTTCCCGAGTGCATTTGAAAATAGCCAGGCTCATGGGATTGCAATCGATAAATTTGTATTCGTTCATAATAAATATCGCGTCATTGGCCGCCTCGAACAATGAACGGTACTTCAACTCGTTTTCCTTGAGTGATTCCTCGGCAATTTTGCGTTCATGAATATCGGTTAGCACCCCGGTTATACCCACTATCTTGCCGTCTTTGATTACCGGCCTGCTGAATGTTCTTACCCAGCGGAAACGATTATCCCTGGTGATGACCCGGTAGTCATCGGGACGTATATCCCCTTCATGTATTTCCTTGAAACGCCTCATTACCTGGGGATGGTCTTCGTAATAGATGAAATCGAGGAAACTTTTGCCGATGAACTCATCGGTGAAAAAGCCCATTATCGATTCAATGGCGGGACTGATGTAAATCAATCTTCCCTGGTTATCCAGAGAATAGATAACATCGTTGATGTTTTCCACCAGGTCACGGTATTTACGCTCGCTTTCAATCATCGCCTTTTCAGCCAACTTCTTTTCATTTATATCGATGGCGATGCCGTCATGGCTGAGAACCCGGCCTTTATCGTCTTCGACGCGGACAACACTTAGAGATGCCCAAAGCGTCTCTCCATTCCGATTTAAAAATTCGACCTCGAAATCTTGAACGACCCCGTCTTTATAAAGAAGCTCGATATATCTTTCTTTATCTTCCGGATTTTTAAAAAGCGATGCGGAAGGTATTTGCATAAGTTCTTCGAGAGAGTATCCGAGAATTCGAGCCATGGCCGGATTGACAGAAAGCGGATAACCATCGGGGGCGTAACTGAATATGCCAACCGGTACTTTCGATAGAAGAGTTTTATACCGGGATTGGAATTTATCGAATTCTTCTTCCTTCGCCTTATATTCGGTGATGTTTTTATTGATAGCCACCGCGCCTTCTGGAGCGCCGGTATCATCGTATATCATTACCACAGAAGATTGGATATAAAGCTGATTTCCTGCTTTGCCTTTCTGGGTTACGTTGCCATGCCAGGCTCCCTTGTCGCGGAACTCCTTTGTTACCTCCTCAATATCGGTATCGATAAATTTAAGGCTGGTAACATCATCGATCTTTTTACCCAGCACCTCTTCTTCACACCAGCCGTAAATCTTCTGCGCCGCGGCATTCCAGGATTTGATATTGAATTCGAGGTCAGTAGAAATTATCGCGTCGGAAACATTCTCCAGAAGTTTCGCCTGGTAAGAAATCCTGTCTATGTTTTTCTTCTTTGCAGTGATATTCGAAATTGTTCCGGCCATCCTTAAAGCGTTGCCATGCTCATCGCGTTCAATGACTTCTCCCCTGGCTAATACCCATATCCAGTCGCTGTCAACTGATTTAAGCCGGAATTCAACCTCTCTGCCGGCATCAGGCGATCCCTTTATTTGCTCCTCTATTACCTTCATTACCTGAGGATAGTCGTCGGGATGGCAGTATTTCTTGAGGAAGTCGAAATGTTGTTCTATCTCTCCCAATTCGTAACCCAGTATTTCGTGCACTCTCTCGGATAAATAGAGTTCATCGGTGGCAATATTCCAATCCCAAAAACCTTCTTTGCTTGCTCGAAGGACAAGTTCCAACCGTTCCGCTTCGCGTTTTAAATCGCCAATTTCCCCGCCCGAAACAGCTGTATATTCATATTCACGACATGTATTATTGTTATAGCTTTTAGAATTATCCGAATTGTTTTGCATAATCCCCCATTATGGCATCTAACGCGCCGTTTAAGTTAATCGGCGGCTTAGGATAAAACTTCCCCTCTCCCTGCAGTTTATAAAGCATTTTAAATTTTTGAATACTTAAAACTTATTACCCTTTATGTAATTTTTTATCGGCAGAGATTGGTCAATGTATAACGCCGTGGGCAGGAAAAGTTCAGCAATTTGTGAAATATTGTAAAATTATTAAAAATTGATTCCGGGCCTGAAATATTTTCAGTTAATCTGCTATTAAATCCCTTGTTTTGGAAACTAATTAAATGATATATGGTTTATATTCATTCACGGGATAGTTATGATTCCATTACTTGGACGGGAAAAATAGATGAAATTTTGGAAAAAAATTGCAGTACCGGCGGCGATCCTTGTTGGCGGCTACCTTATTATGCAACTGTTGTTGAGCATGAAATCCGAACCGCCAAAGAAGGAGACAGCGCCGAAACCTCGCATAGTAAGCGCGAGGGTAGCCCAGCTTGGCGATATAAGTTTCGATATCGTTGTTTATGGACGGGTCCAAAGCTCCCAACCTATTCAATTGTACAGCGAAGTTTCCGGTGAAATCATGGAAGGGGATATACCTTTTAAAGACGCCCAGGCATTTAAAAAGGGAGATTTAATCCTAAGAATAGATGACCGGCAGGCAAAGCTGAGGTTGAACAGCGCCAAGAGCGATTTACTCAATGCCCTCGCGGCGGTGCTTCCTGAAATCCGGGTTGATTTCCCCGGGGAGTATCAAAAATGGCAGGATTATTTCGATAACTGCACCTTCGACAGCAATCTCAGGCCGCTTCCGGAAACGGCAAACCAGAAGATAAAGCTGTTCCTTTCTCGTTTCAATGTTTACAAGCTGTATTTCTCGGTGCGCGACCTGGAGATCAATCTTGAAAAACATCATTTCTACGCGCCGTTCGATGGAGCGATTATCCATACGAACCTTGAGCTTGGTTCCACCGCCCGCAACGGTTCCCTGCTCGGAGAGATAATAAATATGGAGGAGCTGGAAGTTGAAGCGCCGGTTCAGGCGAGTGATCTACAATGGATAGACCGCTCAAAACCGGTCTTTTTATCTTCAACCGAACTCCCCGGGGAATGGAAGGGAAGAATCATCAGGGTTGGAAGCGCCATAGATACCCGAACCCAAACCGTCCCGGTGTATATAAAAGTTTACGGGCAGAACGGTTATCTTTTAAATGGGACCTTCATGGAAGCGCACATTCCCGGTAAACCCGTGCCGGAAGCTATTTATGTCCCCCGTAGCGCTGTATATAATGAGAAACAGGTTTATATAGTGGAAAACGGCGAGTTAAAGATTCAGGATGTATCATACGTAAGACGCCAGGGAGAAAGGTTGATAATCGACAGCGGAATCGCTGACGGGGATACGGTGGTTGTGGAAGCGCTACAGGGAGCGGCATCGGGTATGCCTGCTGAAGCAAGGTTGACATCCGCGGGACAGTAGGGCAATATCATGAAGAAAATCATCACCCACTTCGTAAAATATCCGGTATGGAATACAGTCCTGATGCTCAGCGTGGTTCTCTTTGGCTTGATATCGATGAGCAATATCCGCATGTCATTCTTTCCCGAGATCCAGCCCGACACTATTAACATACAGGTAACCTACCCGGGGGCGTCGCCTGATGAAGTCGCCGAGGGGGTTGTGCTGAAAATCGAGGAGAACCTCGATGGGCTGGAGGGTATTGAACGGATAACCTCGGTTTCCCGGGAAAATTTCGGGCAGGTAACGGTGGAGATCACCCGCAACGCCGAACTCGACAAAGTCCTCAATGACGTGAAAAACGCGGTAGACCGGATTAATTCGTTTCCGGCAGGTATTGAGGAGCCGGTAATATTCGAGCAAAAATTCCGTTCACGGGCATTGTCGATTGTTTTATACGGCACTACCGACCGTTATAATCTCAAGTATATTTCCGAACAGCTCCGGGATGAGTTGCTGGCTACTGATGAGATTTCCCAGGTAACTATTGAAGGTTTGCCCCTGCTTGAGTTTTCAATCGAGGTGTCCGAATCGGAGATGCGCCGGTACGGGATAACCTTCGATGAGATTGCCGCGGCGGTGCGCACGATGAATGTAAATATCTCCGGAGGCAAAATTGAAACGCCCACCGAGGAAATACTGATACGTTCGTGGGGGCGCGCCTATCATCCCGAAGGGCTTTACTATATCCCGGTCAGGGAAAATCCCGATGGCAGTATTATCTATCTCGGGGATATCGCGGAGATCAATGAGCAGTGGGAAAATGTTCCTGATAAATCCTATTATAACGGCAATCCAGCGGTGATTCTCAATATCGACCAGGCTGAACAGGAAGATATTCTCGCTATCGCTGATAAAGCCAAGGAAATAGTGGCGGAGTTTGAGTCCGAACACACTGCGATAAAAGCTGAAATACTCGATGACCGCACTATTCCACTTGAACAGAGAATCCAACTGCTTATCAAAAATGGTATAATCGGTCTGGTCCTGATTGTCCTGACGCTGGGATTTTTCCTTAAGTTAAGGTTGTCATGGTGGGTGGCGGTGAGTATTCCATTCTCGTTCGCGGGGATGTTTATCGTCGCCTGGCTCTGGGGAATAACCATTAATGTTATCTCGCTGTTCGGAATGATACTGGTGGTTGGTATCCTTGTCGATGATGCCATCGTAGTGGGTGAGAATATCTATGCCGAGTACGAGAAGGGCAAAAAGGCGATGCGCGCGGCTATTGATGGAACGATGCAGGTAATCGCCCCGGTATCGACCGCGGTTACTACTACCGTGCTGGTTTTTCTCGCATTTTTCTTTCTCGATGGTATGCTCGGAAAGTTTTACTGGCAAATGTCGCTTGTGGTAATAGCCTCGCTGGTCTTTTCTTTGGTGGAGGCGTTCTTGATTCTCCCGGGGCATCTTGCTTTTTCCAAGGCGCTTCAGCCTCAGAAGTCGGTACCGAAGATTCGGCGCAAGATCGAAGGGGCAATCAAATATCTTACTCACGGGCTTTATGCCCCGGCGCTTCGCAAAGCTATGGAACACAAGTGGATTACTATAATGGTGCCGGTCGCGTTTGTGATGCTTACCATTGGTTTGGTAGGAGGAGGCCTGATCGGTGTAACATTCTTCCCATATATCGACCAGGACCGCGTGCCGGTAAACCTCTCATTGGTGCCCGGGACACAGGAGGCAAAGGTCGATTCCATCCTTGCTCGTATTGAAACAGTATGCTGGGAAGTTAATGAAGAAATGTCGGCCGGGAGGGAGGACGGCGAGGATATAATAACAGGTATAAAAAGGGATATCGGGACTAATGATTTCGGGGAGTCAGGGAGCCATGCAGGAAGACTTCTGGTTCAATTGCTCGAAGGAGAGCAGAGGGACCTCGAGAGTATTGTTATCGCCAATCGTATAAGGGAAGAGGTGGGGCCGGTTCCCGAGGCGCAGAATATCACTTATGGCGTGGTCAGTTTCTTCGGCAAACCGGTATCGGTGAGCCTGCTGGGAACCGATTTCGAACAACTCGATAAGGCGAGGGGGATGCTGGTAGACCGGCTGGAAGATTTTGAGACCCTTACCGATGTTACCGATTCGTATCAAAGGGGCAGAAGGGAAATCGATATAAAACTAAAACCCCGCGCCTATGCCCTCGGATTGAGCCTGCAGGATATAGTAGGCCAGGTTCGCCAGGGATTTTTCGGTTACGAGGTACAGAGGATTCAAAGGGGACGTGATGAGATCCGCGTCTGGGTACGGTACAGCCCCGAGGATCGTTCATCCCTCGATTTCCTCGATGAGATGCGTGTACGCACGCCCTCCGGCGAGGAGTATCCCTTCGGGGAACTTGCCGATTATTCCATCAAGCGGGGAATTACCACGATAAACCACCTTAACAGGATGACCGAGATAAAAGTCGAAGCGAACATGGCCGATGTTCAGGATGACCTGCCCCCGATCCTCGCGGAGATACGCGAAGATGTTCTGCCGGGCATTTTAAGCCAGGTAGAAGGAGTTAAGGCATCCTTTGAGGGCCAGTCCAGGGACCAGGCGAAACTCCAGAGTTCAATGGCGGTCGCTTTTCCGTTGGCGCTGTTGGGTATGTTCATCCTGGTCATCCTCGTTTTTCGTTCATTCGCCCAGGCGGTTATAATCTTCTCGCTGATTCCTATTGGCATGCTCGGCGCGATTTGGGGGCACGGTATCCAGGGGATGCAGGTCAGTATGCTTTCGCTCGCGGGAATAATCGCGTTGTCCGGAATTATTGTTAATGATTCGATTATTCTCGTGGACCAGGTGAACCGTTATCTACGCGAAGGTCAGAAAGTTTTTGATGCGGTTTTCAACGCGAGTATGTCCAGGATGCGGCCGATTCTGCTGACGACCTTGACAACTTCCCTGGGCCTTGCGCCATTGATTATGGAAACAAGCAGGCAGGCGCAGTTCCTTATACCGATGGCTATCTCGGTTGCGTATGGACTTATCTTCGGGACCTTTGTGCTCCTGTTGATCCTTCCGGCAACGGTGCTGGTTTTAAACACTTTCCGGGTCAGGTTCCACCAGGTGTTCATGGGTGGAGAGGTAACCCGGGAATCGGTTGAACCCGCGGTAAGGGAGTCGTTCAGGAACGGACTTCAAGAAGAAGAGGAAGTTAAACCATGATGCTATTAAGATTATCGGTTATAATTCTTATCTTAAATTCTATTGTTTTTGCCCAGGAGGAAATGACTCTCGAGGAGGCTATAAGGATAGGATTGGAGAACAATTACAGCATCCGCATCGCCCGGAATAACTCCGATATCGCCTCAAATAATAAAGGATTGGGCACCGCTAATTTCCTGCCCACGCTGGACGCGGCTGCCGGATACCAAAAGAGTTCGACCGAGGAAGAAACCAACTCGCCGTTCAGTTTCGGCGATACCGAAACCGACAACCTCACCGCATCGGTCAGCTTGAACTGGACTATATTCGACGGCTTCAGGATGTTTGCCGAGAGAGGGAGATACAGCAAACTCGCCAAATTAGGTGAATACCAGGCAAGGGAGATTATCGAGAACAGCGTGCTGGCGATTTCCCAGGCATATTTCAATCTCGTTCAGCAGGAGCAACTTCTGGAGGCTACCATCGATTCGCGGGATGTTTCCGAAACCCGGCTTGAAAAAGAGAAAATCCGCAATGAACTCGGAGGGGCATCATCGACCGACCTTTTGAATGCCACGGTTTCGTTTAACAATGACCAGGCTTTGTATTTAAACCAGCAATTGAATGTTATTACGGCCACCGAAGAACTCAACCTTCTTTTGGGGCGTGAACCCGATTCTCAAGTAAAGGTTCGTAAGGAGATTAAGATACCGCCCTTTACATTGGATATGGAAGAGATTGATAAGATCGCGATCGAGAGGAATTCGTCCCTGAAGGTAGCCGAATTCGATGTGAAAGCGGCGGAGCATACGGTAGGTTCAGCCAGGGCCGCGTTTTTCCCAAGGCTTAATCTGAACGCTGGCTACAGTTATACTGACCGAACTATTTCAAGAGAAACCGGCTCCGGCGATATAACCACCGAGTCTAAGGGAGCCAGCATCGGGTTGAATTTGACCTTCAATATTTTCAATGGCACCCGGGACATGATCAGCTATAAAAACGCTGTATTAACCGCCCGCAATAAAAAACTCGCCCTGGAAAACGCGGAAAATAACCTTAAGGGAGAGGTCAGGCGTTTGTATGAAACCTACAAGAAACGAATGGAGCTTCTGCGGCTCGAGGAAACAAATGTCCGCGCCGCGAACCAGAATTTAAAGCTTCAGCAGGACCGTTATGCTATCGGGGCAACCAGTTCCATTGAATTCCGCGACGCCCAGGTTAATCTTCTTCGTACTCAAACATCTCTAATCTCGGCACGATTCCAGGCACGGATCGCTTTATTGCGGATTGAAAAACTAATAGGACAACTTCCGGTTGAATAAAATTTTTATCTTAAGCTGGATTGGCGGCCTTTTTGCCGCCATCCTTTTTGACAGCTTTCTTGGTGGCGGGTTTGAAACTCACCTCAATTTCGAAATCGCCGAGGTTGCTCTTGAATGGCACTGACAACCATGTCAACTCGCCCAGGTTTTTTAATGTATAGAGATTGCCTCTAACTACACTGGGTAAACTAAGCCTTATTGAATGTTTAGTAAATTTGGTCTTGGCGTTTCCGGCGACGATATTAACCAGCTCTCCGACTCCATCGATTACCGATGAATCGACAGAATGGATTTCAAAACCAACCATTTTGCTGATGATGCCCAGTGCGGTCTGGACGGGAAATTTCAGAGCGACTACTCCCTGTGCCGTTCCGGAAAGACCTATCAAAGCGATTATGTCGGGGGGACCCTTATCATCTTTTGCGGCTTGTATTTCAAGTGCTTCGACGTCAGTTTCGAGCATACTCTCAAATACTTCCGAAACCGATTCAATAAATGGATTAATGTGTTCTGCCCTCATATAATTATCCTGATGTTTGAATCTGTCAGATTTCTTATTTTATCTATCGGACAGTATAAAAGCCCCTTGATTAAATGATAGTAAATACAATTATTATGTAAGGCGCGGGAGACTCCCGCGCCTATCGCGTTGTTGATTGGGGTAGAATATCGGAACTTGGCGATTGGTACTGAAATTTGGGGGGCGCGGTGAGTTTCATCCCCACGCCCCGTTTTTACCCGGTTTTTGGGGAATAGGCGATCTCTGCCGTCTAAATCTTAATTCCACAAGGACTGCCCTGTTTTTATCTTTCGATTTATTTTGCCATAATCCCATTTTCCCATATTTATAACCGTCATTATAAGTAATCGGATAGTTTATCTAATTTGTAAGAGACCTCGATTATTATATAATGGTCTAATTATAGCTATTTAAAATAGCCAC
>WJIJ01000048.1 GCA_014730345.1 Candidatus Zixiibacteriota bacterium
CGGAAAGTATTTATAAAGAACTCGAATCCGAAAAAGATAAACACGAAAAGGATTACCATAAAGCCCAAATTACTTTCAAAGAACTCGAAAACGATTACAAATTGCTCAACCAAAAAATGGAGACATTTAAAAACGAGTTAAAGCGTAAAGAGCAATTAGAAGATGACATCAAATCACTCGAGGGCGAGCTTACTATCCTGACCATCCTCGAAAAGATACTCGATAAATTCCGCGAAGATTTAATAAGCAGGATAAAACCCGAGTTGTCGGTCAGGGCGACCTATTACCTGGACATGTTGACTAACGGAAAGTACAACGAACTGGAAGTTGCCGAGGGATACAACATCAATATTTCCGATAATGGCGATAAATTCGAGCTGGACCGTTTCTCCGGCGGCGAACAGGATGTTGCCAACCTTTGCCTGCGGCTGGCTATCTCCGAACTTGCCGCCGACCGCCGCGATACCCGTTTTCAATTTATCGTCCTCGATGAAATCTTCGGCAGTCTCGATTTCGAAAGGCGGGAAGCGGTTTTGAACGCATTAGGCAATCTCCGCAGGCGGTTCCGCCAGATTTTCGTCATCACCCACCTCGAAGATATTAAAGACCGCCTTGAAAATGTTATCATGGTCGAGGAATTGCCGGATGGTTCTTCACGGGCGAGGTTCGCATGAAGAGATTGACTCTTTTAAGGTCGCTTCTCGTTTTCATTTTACTCCTTTTTGGTTGCGGTAAGACCGATAAAAATGGAGAAGGTTATTCTAAAATCGTCGATGGTGATACCTTTATAACCGAAAGGGGGATTGAAGTCAGGCTTATAGGAATCGACACTCCCGAAACCGGCGAGCGGTATTCGATCGAAGCCGCTAAGATGCTTAAACGCCTTCTCGATACCGGACAGGTAAAGCTCGAATACGATATCCAGCGTTTCGATAAATACGGCAGGACCCTTGCTTATGTCCATGCCGGTTCACTAATGGTAAACAAGGCACTGCTTGATTCCGGAATGGCGGTGGCCTATTTCCATGAGCCTAACCTTAAATACTTCAATCAATTCGTACAGGCTCAACATAATTCCCGCATATCGGGTTTGAACATCTGGTCGCTTCCGCCGGTCAGCCTGTGTGAATTTTATTTTTCCACTAAAAACTCATTCCGTTTCCACCGCCCGGACTGCCCATCGGTGCGCAACCGGGATGTCTCCAGCCTGCGCAAATTTAGTTCACGGGGCGATGCCCTGGATGCCGGTTTGTCTCCATGCCGCAATTGCAAGCCCTGATTAATTAAGCGCCGGATAATACTGCCGATACCTCATAGTAGGAAACTTAATCGGCATAACTGCCTGAATTACATTAGTCAGGAGGGTTGAATGGCATCTATTCTGGTGGTTGATGATAAGGATAGTATGCGCAACATGCTTGTGCAAACTCTTGAAGCCGAAGGTTATGATGTTGACATGGCTTCCGACGGTACCGCAGGGGTGGATAAGGCTAAGGAGAAGGAATTTGATGTTGTCTTGACCGACTTAAAAATGCCGGGGATGGATGGGTTGGAGATATTATCGGCCATCAAAAATGACAATCCCGAAACGGCAGTTATCTTGATGACCGCTTATGGCACAGTGGAGAACGCGGTTGAGGCTATGAAGAACGGAGCTTTTGATTTTATAACCAAGCCTTTCGACACCGACCAGTTATCGGTTTTAATCAGAAGGGCAATGGAAAACCGAAGGCTCGTTGCTGAAAACTCCCTCCTGCGCGAAGAACTGGGATATAACCAGGGGCTCTCCGGGATTATAGGGGCAAGCCCTGCTATGCAGGATGCCATAGACCTGGTGAAAAAGGTCGCTAAATCGGATTCAACAGTATTGTTCCTCGGTGAATCCGGTACCGGTAAGGAGCTGTTTGCCCGGAGTATTCATGATTTAAGCAAACGGCGAAAAGGACCGTTTGTGGCATTGAACTGCGCGGCTATCCCTCATGAACTGCTCGAAAACGAATTGTTCGGCAGTGAGAGGGGAGCATACACCGGCTCGGTAGCCCGTAAGATGGGTAAATTTGAAATCGCCAATGGCGGTTCCATATTCCTCGATGAGGTCGGCGACCTTGATATTGCTCTGCAGGCAAAATTACTGCGTATTCTGCAGGAGAAAAATTTCGAGCGTCTTGGGGGCAATAAAACTATTGATGTCGATGTCCGCGTTATTGCCGCGTCCAATGCCGATTTGAAAGACGCCATCAGCAGGAAGAGATTCCGCGAGGATTTATATTATCGCCTTTCCGTTTTCCCTATCCAGATCCCGCCCCTTCGCGAACGCCAGGAAGATGTTTTGGAACTGGCGAATTATTTCGTGGACAAGTTTTCCAGGGATATGAAAAAAGCCCAGCCGTCATTGTCTATCGATGCCCAGAAACTACTCCAGAAATACCATTGGCCCGGTAACGTGCGCGAATTGGAAAATACCGTAGAACGTGCGATTATTCTATGTGAAGGCAAAAAGATTAAACCTGAACACCTTGCTATAAGGCTTCAAACTACCGATGAAATCAGACTGCGCGAAGGCGCCGGGCTCAAGGAAGTCGTTGCCCATTCCGTCGCTAAAGTTGAAAAAAATCTGATAAGCAGGATACTGAAGCAAACCCGTGGCAACAAACGCAAAGCCGCGGAAATACTGCAGATAGATTATACCACCCTGTTTGAAAAACTTAAAAAATACAGCCTTGATGGTAAAGGCAAACAGGATACCGAAGAAGAAGAAGAACTTGCTTCCGCTTAGATTTTGAGCCGTTCCAGCCGTTTCTCGCGGTCTTCTGCAAATCGTTTTATCCCTTTGAGAATCCATTCGGAGGACAGGTGTGCGTCTTCAACCACAGTTTTAACGCTTCCTCCGCCGCGCCAGTTGTCATCCCAATCCGAGGAAAGCGAATATTCTTCACATACTTTGTTGCATATCCAGTTATGCATCAATTTCCGGGCCCTGTTAGTAATAACCATGGAATCCATCCACTCGTTGAATGGAAGTATCTTATCCCGGTATTCCCGCGGTTGCATCTGGTAAAGGTCATAGCTGGGAGCGGCGACTATCTTGACATTAATGCCTTCCCGGTTAAGGTCATCAAGAATCGCGATTGTATTATCCGTGGAGCTTGTACCCGATACTATCACAACTCCCATCTTAGGCTTGTCCGGTTCATAATCTCGTATCAAATAAGCCCCTTTAGCGGCTTCGAAATGGGAGGCGATTCCATGTTTTTCGCGGTCCGGAATTATTATCCCCGGCCGGGTAAGGTGCAGAACTATTATCGGTTGCTCTTTTGATAACGCTTCCCCGAGCAGGACCGGCACTTCGTTGTATTCGTATGGATATAGATTGATGACATGTCCGGTCGGGAAAAGCTGGGTCACACCGGGCGAAAAAACTCCGAAGTGGGTGCGTGAATCCTCCGCCGTTTCCGGACCCGAATGACCCGCTACCCAAATAACCTTGCCTAATTTCAACGGGCAATCCTGCGCCAGTTGCGAGTAAAGCCGCATCAACCCATATTTAAGATAACTGAATGAACCGTATGTTGAACATGCCGCGTAAAAGCCATTGAAATCTTCCTCGGGTTCGGTATGCATGTTTACCGACGCTATTCCCACAGTGGTACCCGAATTGGAAAACTCGGTTATTTCCATTGGAAGTAAAGCGCCATCCGGGTTGGAATCCCTTTCGTACCAGCCGTAGCCCTCGAAATCCCCGTAAGCCTTGGCGAATCCGGAGATGTTGGTGCTGTCGGCGAGGTCGGCTGACATGGCTAAAAACAGGGGACGATGATATTTCTGGGCGCAATAAGCGTTGACCCATGAACCCCATTTTGCCAGCGCGGCCCGGTTCGGTTTCTTTTCGCCGGGTTTGGCGTATATATCTTCAGGATAGTTTTTATAATCGTAGAGCTTTTTATCATGAATAGGATTGCTGTCGATAGGAAGCCTGAAGTTGGGAAGATTTTTCGGCACCGAGTCGCCGATATCGGTCAATGTTTCAGTAATATAATCGATTAGTTCCTGATCCTGCTCCAACACCTTGGACACAATCTTGAAATTGGTCATCGCCTGCTTGCGCAGAGCTTCCGGATTATCGGGCGCCGGTTTATCCTGTCCTTCAAAGTAGACGCCATATTTTTCGCCGAATTCCTTTTTGGTCTGCCAGAATAGTTCGCTGTTCATTTTATGGGCGGCGCCGTGAGATTTATAATCATATACCAGGTATCCGCGCCCCTTGCGGGTTTTCATGTAACCGCAGGTCGGCAGTTCATGCGGATTGGGGCCGTAGATCATATCGCAGAACATCTTCGTTACCGGTTCCCACTCCGAACCATGGTCGGCGGCGAACACCCGCCAGCCATAGGGTTCGAACCAGTCGCGCGGCGAACCATGCACCACCGATGATACCCTGTGGCTGTCTATTCCAAAATCATTCCAATCGAAAATATAATACAGGTTGGACAGGCCCAATCCCCAGGCGATATTTTTTGTCTCATGAATAGCCCCTGCCGTATGTCCGCCTTCGCCCTCATACGCGAATACTTTAACTTCCTCGGCCCCAGCGAGTTTCAACGCCGTGGCCTGTCCCGCGGCCGCCGGGGAGCCATGCCCCGAAGGACCGGTATTGAATTTGAACAGCAGTGATTTCTCTATCATTTCGGCATGACCGGGAAGCCCGTTGCGGTTGCGCAGGGTTATCAAATCTTCCGGAAAAATCGAACGTGCTTCACCGCCCTTTATCTGGTATTTAGGATCCTGGGTCTGGTTGTATTTAATCCTCATCGCGTCATACAGTACTGCCATGGCTCCATAAACCAGAGGAGTGCAATGTCCCCCGACGAGTACAAACCTGTCGGCAAATCTCTTGCTCAAGTCGCGGATATCCCAGCGCATTGCCCCCGAAAAAAGATTGACAATAAAAGCATGTACCTTTGAACGACTGCCCCCCGGATGCCCGCTCTGACGGTAATTCAACATTAAATCGATATACTGGTCGGTAAGGTCCTTTATCTTTTCCCAATATTCGAAATACTGGTTAAGTTCTTTGTACTTTTTATCCTGCATGAAACACCTATAGCTTTCTCCGGTTATCCGTAAAAAGACGAATATAGGTATTAAATATCCGATTGGTCAAGTGAATTCCCTGTTCGGACTTAATTACTCGGTATTCCTCTAAACTAATGACATTATTCGGTACTAATGTAGAATTTTATTGCCTCTTAACGAGTAGAATCGTTATGTTGTCTAATTGTATGAAAATAGACTAATATCTACCAAATAAAAAGGAGTAGTCATGACCTGGAATATCCATCCATCACAGCAAGCGGTACGCGACGAAGTCAAGGCCTTCTGCGAAAAACATGATGTTATCAAGAAGGGGGAAGAACTTGACCGGGCCCCGGAGCCCCAGCAATTCCCGTTTGAGTATTTTAAGGTTATCAGCGATGCCGGTTTTCCGCGGTATTCATACCCCACCGAACTCGGCGGCGAAGGAAAAACCAATCTCGAATATAATACAATGATAGAAGAGTTCGCCCGCCATGACCCGGCGACATCCCTGCTTATCGCCATACAACAGCTTGCGGGCCAGCCGATTATTAAATTCGGTAATGACTACCTCAAGGAGAAGTATTTAAAACCCGCCGCCGCGGGCGATATCCTTATGGCTTTCATGCTTACCGAGCCGGAAGCAGGTTCGGACGCCTCCAACCAGAAAACCACCGCCACTCCCGACGGCGATGATTATATCATCAACGGGGAAAAGATATTTATCATGCATGGCGATGTTGCCGATGCCGGCACCCTCTTCTGTAAAATCCAGGAAGAAGGCATCAGTGAACGTGTTTCCACAATTGTTATGGACTTAAAGGATGTCGAAGGCGTTACCCGCAGAACCCTCGAACGCAAAATGGGTATGAAATGCGCCACCACCGGCTACCTGAAATTCGAAAATGTCCGCGTTCCCCAGAAAAACCTGCTTGGCGACAAGGGCAAAGGTTTCCGCTATGCAATGATAACCCTCGATGGCGCCCGAATTGGCGTGGCCGCCCAGTGCCTCGGTATTGCTCAGCGTGCCCTCGATGAGGCTATCGCGTACGCCAAAAAACGCATCGCTTTCGGCGCCCCAATCGCTAAATTACAGGCTATCCAGTGGATGATTGCCGACATGGGTACCCGTGTCGAAGCCGCTCGCGCGCTCGTTTACAAGGCCAGCGTGCTTGCCGATGCCGGTGAAAAGTTCTCCATGGAAGCCGCCCAGGCGAAACTTTACGCCGCGGAAACTGCCGGCTTCTGCGTCGATCGGGCAATGCAGATACACGGCGGCTATGGCTATATCGAAGAATTCTCGCCTATTGGAAAACTCTACCGCGACCAGCGCGTTACCGAAATCTATGAAGGTACCTCCGAGATCCAGCGGTTGGTTATCGCTACCGGGCTGTTGAGATAATTAATCCTGGCCGGCCGGAACTTTTGCTCCGGCCGGTCATTATTATTAATATTAATTGTAATTGATGACGATGAAGAGAGAAAAGGCGGTTCTATGAAACTCGGTGATTTTGAAGTTAAATCATTATTTGAAAACACCTTTAAATCCGATGGCGGGGCTATGTTCGGCGTTGTTCCTAAAACGCTGTGGTCTAAGCATGTTCAGGCCGATGAGAATAACATGATCACCATGAACATCCACCCCCTGCTTATTAAAACCGGAAAAAATAACATTTTGATCGACCTCGGAATCGGCGATTGTTTGGATGGTAAATGGAGAAAAATATACGGTGTCGGCGGCGAATCACAGCTCGTTACGTCGCTTGCCGATAACGGTCTAAAACCGGAAGACATTGACACTATTATTTTCTCCCACCTTCATGCCGACCATGCCCTGGGCGGATTGAAGGTTAATGAGTCCGGCGAAGTCGAAAAGATTTTCCCCAATGCCACCTATTATGCTCAGAAAATAGAAATCGAGGACGCCCTTAATCCAAACGAACGTACCTCGGCTACTTATTTCGTTGACCTGCTTCGCCATTACGGAGAGATTCGGGCAATTGAAGGCGACGGCAAAATCGTCGACGGCGTCGCCGTTATCCGCACCGGCGGACATACCGCCGGCCACCAGGCCATCTTCGTGCAGTCGGGAGATGAATCCCTCGTTTACCCCGGTGATATAATCCCCACGAAAATTCACATGCGGCCCCCGTGGGTAGGAGCGGTTGATATTTTCCCGCTTGATGTAATGCGCCAGAAAAAAGCTATAATGAAGGAATGCCTCGATAATAAACGATATATGGCATTCGATCATGATTTTGAATTGAAAATTGTTAAATTAATGGAGAAAAATGGTGAGTTGGTTACGGAAACTATGGAAGAATAATACATTTAAAATTGTATTGTTGTCGTTTTTCCTTGGATTCGCGGTTTTTGCCGTACTGCGGGTGATGTACATGGATGAGGAAGAATGACCGGTTCTTAAGAAGTTCGGTCTGAGCTGTAGGATATTTTAAAATCCCGCGGGCGAATATTTTGAACGCGCACTGTTTTCGGTGCGCGTTTTTACTTGAAAACTGTTAAACTACAACATTTCAACGCTAATAAATTCCTTGCGCTTTTGGGTTTAAAATGTATATTGCTGTGTCGCTGACGATTCTTCATATAATGGTGTTATTATGGTTAAATTGACCGAAATACTGAAATATATTGAGAATTTTAACGGGATGAATTAAAATCCCCCTTCAGCTTTAGAGTCGTCAATTTTGAACTTAATTCTGGAGGGTTATAATGTCCGATTCCGATACCCAAACAATACAAAATATGGTTACCGGCTTTTCCCGTCTAAACGACGAGGAAGTTTTTAAACAGTGCCAGACCTACGGCGCGAACCACTACCCGCGCTACGACTTAATTATCCGCACCGCTGAAGGCGTGTGGCTTTTCGATGTCAAAAACAACCGTTATCTCGATTGCCTGGCGGCATATTCGGCGGCCAACCAGGGCCACCATCATCCGAGAATCGTGCAGGCGGTTGCCGGCGCGCTGCAGAACAACTACGGCTCGGTGCTTTCCAACATGGTTTACACCGATGTACTGGGCATATTTTACGAAAAATTGAACAAACTGCTCCCACAGCTTGCCCCGCGTTTCGGTGAACATGGCAATAAGATACTGCCTAAAAACGGCGGAGTTGAATCGGTGGAAACCGCTATTAAGATGATGCGCTATTACGGATACAAAGAAAAAGGAATTACCGACGGCAAGCAGGAAATTATCGTATTCGAAAACAATTTCCACGGGCGAATGATAACCGAGGTATCCTATTCCACCACAAAGAAATACAAGGAAGGATTCGGGCCCCTGACTCCGGGGTTCATAGCGGTTGAGTTCGGAAATATCGACGCGGTTAGGGATGCCATAACGGACAACACTTGCGGGATTCTTGTGGAACCGATGCAGGGCGAGGGCGGCATGTATCAGCCCCCGGATGGGTTTCTCAAGGACTTGCGGGAACTTGCTGATGAGAAGGATATTATCCTTACCTTTGATGAGATCCAGGTTGGTTTGGGGCGTACCGGCAAGATGTTCTGTTTCGAGCATGAGAATGTCGTACCTGATGGACTTATCCTCGGTAAAGCCATTTCCGGCGGTGTGATACCGCTTTCGGTTTTCGCGGCTAACTCCAGGTTAATGGATATCGCTTTTAATCCCGGTTCCGACGGTTCCACCTATGGCGGTTATCCGCTGGCGTGTGTGGCAGGTTGCGCCGCGCTCAATGTAATAGTTGAAGAAAAACTGGCGCTTCGTTCCGAGCAAATGGGGGCTGTTCTCAAGAAAAAAATCGAAGAAATAGCTTCCCGCTCTGATAAGGTTAAGGAAGTCCGTGGACGCGGGCTATTTATCGGTATTGAGTTACATGATGGCGATGCCATGAAATACTGCAAAAAACTGCTTGATCTTGGCGTACTCACTAACGACAGCCATGGGCATACATTGCGTATTTCACCGCCATTGATAATAACCGAGGAGCAGATTGAATATCTTGTCGAAAGACTTGATGAAGCGTTGGTTAAATAGTTATCAACACCCGCGGACTATAAAATCCGCGGGTTTTTAAATTCCGTTTGACATCCTGGGTCATATTTAATAGTATTATGGTTCGATTTTAATAATTTCGGAGGCGAGAATTGAGATTATACGAGTACGAAGCAAAACAACTTTTTAATAAATATAAAATTACCATTCCGGGAGGACGCACGGCGCTGGATCCTGGTGAAGCTCTTGAAGTTGGCGAGGAGTTCGGGTATAACGTAGTTCTCAAAGCCCAGGTTCTAACCGGTGGAAGGGGAAAGGAAGGCGGAATCAAGCTGGCCCGGTCTGAAGGGGAGGTTGAAAAATTCAGCGAGGAGCTTTTCAAGACCAAGATAAAAGGGTATGATGTAGATAAAATTCTCGTCGACCCCCTGCTGGATATTGAAAAGGAATTTTATCTCGGGATTACCATAGATCGCTTCAATTACCGGTTGGTAATGATTGCCAGCGCCGAGGGCGGAGTTGATATTGAAGAAGTAGCGGCCAAAACCCCGGAAAAGATTATTAAAATTAATTTCAACATGGATGAGAAATACTATGCTTTCGAGGGGATGCAATTGGGCAAACAGCTTGGGGTGGAATCCGGCAAGTTACGTGAGTTCAGCGGTTTTTGCGCTAATCTCTACCGCTTGTTCACCGACTACGACGCCAAATTGATGGAGATAAATCCGCTTGTGCAGTTAAAAGACGGGAAATTTATCGCCGCGGATGCCCGGGTGTCCCTCGATGATGACGCTTTGTTCCGCCATCCGGACCTGGCCGAAATGGGGATAGAAAAGCGGCATGAAGAAGGTGAGTTGACTCCACGCGAAATACAGGCCCGCGAATGGGGAATACCATATCTCGACCTCGACGGTTACATCGGAATGTTCCCCGGAGGCGCCGGTTTCGGTATAATGGGCAATGATTTTATTCATTATTACGGCGGCAAACCCGCTAATTTCATGGATTCCGGCGGCGGCCCCTCACCGGAGAGATTGGCGAAGATGCTCATCCTTCTCGATGAAAACCCTGATGTTAAAGCTATATTTGGAGCGAGGTTCGGCGGCATATCCCGTTGTGATGATTTTGCCAAGGGCGTTATAATGTTCCTCAAGGAACATGGATTATCCAAACCGCTTGTTATGCGTATGACCGGAAATATGTGGCAGGAAGGTGTTCGCCTGTTCGAGGAAGCTAAGGCTGAGAATCCGGGGTTGTTTGAACGGATCGAATTCCATGGAATAGAAACCCCCATTGAGGATATAGCGAAAAGGGCTGTGGAATTAGCAGGAGAGCAGTTAAATGCGTAGTATATTATCAGTATTATTGGTTATTTGTGTCCTCGCTTCGGTTGCCTATGGAATGGGCAAAAAGGAAGAGGGAACGCCTGTGCAGTTCGAGGTTGTGGATTCTTCCGAGAGAGGAGGAACCAGCGAGGAACTTTTCCTTATTGCTAAAGCGGAGAAAGATTTTAAGTATATATGGGATTTGACTCATCGGCAGATAGAACCTAAACCCGAAATGCCTTCAATAGATTTTGGAGAATATGTTGTTGCATGCATAATGATGGGTGAGAGATCAACATCAGGATACTCGGTGGATGTCAGCGATGTTGTCGCTTATAAAGACAGTGTGGTGGTCGGATATACCTATGATGAAAGCGGCGGTATGTTGACGGTGATGTCCTATCCGTACGAAATCATTAAATTTCCCAAAACCTCAAATAAGATTGTATTTAAGAAACGGCAGTGAGTTGAGATGGCTATACTTGTTGATAAGAATTCGAAGATTATCGTTCAGGGCATAACCGGCGGGGCCGGTTCCTTTCATGCCAAACGTATGATTGAATACGGCACAAATATCGTTGGAGGAATTTCCCCCGGTAAGGGCGGTCAGGAAGTCGAAGGCAAACCTGTTTTCGATACATGCGCGGAGGCAGTGGATGAAACTGGAGCCGATACATCGGTTGTTTTTCTTTCGGCGAAATTCGTAAAGGATGCTGTGATTGAGGCGGTACGGGCGGGGATTAAATTCGTTGTAGTGGTACCTGAACATATTCCTATCCACGATATGCTCCGCATAAGGGTAGAGGCAGAAAAATTCGGGGCGCGGGTTTTAGGCGGCAACACCGCCGGGATAATTTCACCCGGGCAGGCTAATCTTGGAATCATGCCCGATATCGCTTTTTCACCCGGAAGAGTAGGTACGGTTTCCCGCTCCGGTTCCATTACTTATTATATCGCGGACACCCTGACCCGCACAGGTTACGGCGAGACTACCTGCGTGGGACTCGGCGGCGATCCTGTTCTCGGTTCAACATTTGATGAAATCCTCGAACTTTTCGAACAGGATGACCAGACCAAGGCTGTGGTGATGACCGGCGAAATCGGGGGCATCTATGAAGAAAGAGCGGCGTCGACTATCGAAAAGATCAACACTCCGGTGATTGCCATGATTGGCGGCGTGTTCGCGCCCCAGGGCAAGAGGATGGGACACGCGGGGGCAATTGTTGAAGGTTCCATGGGAACCGCTGAATCAAAATTGAAGATTCTCGAGGAAGCCGGGGCCCATATTGCGAAAACATTTAACGATATTCCTGAAATACTTGGTAGTTTGAATATATAAAAAATGCGAGGTATACTATTTCTGCTGAGAAAATTACACTAAGGTTTACCGAAGCCGAGGAGAAAAACGCCGTCGTACCGGACAGGATGGTATATGTTTACCGCGGCGATACAATTGAATCGGTGCACAGGGGTTCAGCGATAATTTGCGAAGCTGATGGAAAGATTGTTCATCGGGTTGGTGATCCGGAATTTTTCAGCTTTATGCGGTCGGCCGCTAAACCATTCCAGGTCATTCCGGTTCTCGAATCGGGAGCGAGCAGGAAGTTTGGTTTTACGGGCAAAGAGATAGCATTGATGTGCGGTTCACATTCGGGTGAGGATGAACATGTGAAAATAGTAGCCGGCATCCTCGAGAAAATAGGTTTGACTCCCAGCAGTTTGAAATGCGGAATCCAGGTGCCCCTTTATTACCGGGTGAAAAAGATGGTTCCCCGTCCATCAGATACTTTCACCACATTGCATAACAACTGCTCCGGCAAACACGCGGCCATGTTGGCATTGTGCGTTTTTAAAAGCTGGGGTACCGAGAATTACCTCGATTTTGATCATCCTTGCCAGAAAATGATATTAAAAGCGATTGCCAGCGCGTGCCATTACCCCGAGGAAAAAATCGGCAGGGGGATTGACGGATGCGGCGCTCCTGTTTACGCGATGCCCTTAAAAAATATCGCCCGGGGCATGGCCCAGTTGCTGTCGCCGAATACAGTACCCCGGGAAATCGCCAAGATTTATTCTTCCATTACTCTCGCCATGCGCGAAAATCCTGATATGGTTTCCGGCGAGGGGCGGTTTGATTATCAATTGTCTACGGCATCCAGCGGCAAAATTATTTCCAAGAGCGGCGCCGAGGGTGTTCAGATGTTCGGCATGCCTGAGCAACGGCTGGGCGGCGCCGTGAAAATCGAGGATGGAGCAACCCGCGCGGTATGGCCGGCCACAATTGAGTTCTTGAACATGACCGGCCACCTCGATAAGGAAGCGATTGAAAAGCTCGATCCTATCGCCAATGCGCCGGTGCTGGATCATAATCAGAATGTCGTAGGTAGGATGCGCAGTCGATTCGAAGTTAAACAAGGCATATAAATAAAAGACAGGTTATGGACGTAGAAAAATATTTTCCGGAAATCAAGGAGATTAACAATGACGAACTCCGGGCCAAGGTTGAACGTGTATGGAACAAGGCCCTGGAGATGAGCGGATGGTCCGAAGAAGAGCTGGAGTTTATTCCATTCAGTCTGTTGACCAAGGACAGCGGGGTAAACCTGATGAACCATACCCGAGCGGTTACGCGCACGGCTATTGAAACCGCCCGCATAATCAAAGAATCCTACGGCGATAAAGTTGATATCGATTTCGATATACTCATCGCCGGCGGTCTGCTTCATGATGTAGGTAAACTACTCGAATACCAGAAGTTCGGGAATGATTTTGTGAAATCTCCCGGCGGCAAGTTGGTGCGTCATCCTTTCTCCGGGACATCGATAGCATTTAGTGAAGGGCTTCCGGTCGAAGTCCAGCACATGATTGCTACCCATGCCCACGAGGGCGACGGCGGTTTCCGTTCGGTGGAAGCCATTATTATAAACCATGCCGATTTCGTAAACTTCGAATCCCTCGGCGGAAAGATTTAATATATTTTGATACCCCGTTACTTACTTCAAACCGGGAGGGGATGTGATTGCTCCTGTTGAACCATACCGAGTTAAAGTTGTCGAACCTATTCGTCTGTTAGAACGTGATGAACGCGTCGAGAAAGTTAAAAAGGCTTTCTACAATATATTTTTGATCCGGGGCGAGGATGTTTTCATTGATTTACTCACCGACTCTGGAACATCGGCTATGTCCGACAACCAGTGGGCAGGTATAATGCTTGGCGATGAATCCTATGCCGGGTGCAAAAATTATTTTCATTTCGAGGAAACGATAAAGGATATAACCGGATTCAAAAATGTTATCCCCGTGCACCAGGGAAGAGTAGCGGAAAACCTGCTGTTTTCCCAGATTTTAACTAAAGGCGATTATGTGCCTTCAAATAACCATTTCGATACTACCCGCGCAAATGTGGAAGTAAACGGCGCCGCGGCGCTGGATCTTGTGGTTGAAGAAAGCAGGAAACCATCGGAAGAATATCCTTTCAAAGGCAATATCGACACTAATAAACTTGAGAAATTAATTGCCGATGTGGGCCCGGAGAAAATTCCCGTGGGCATGATGACCGTTACCAACAACACCGGCGGCGGTCAGCCGGCTTCAATGGCTAATATCCGCAAGGTATCGGAGATATACCGCAAACATAATATCCCGTTTTTCTTCGATGCCTGCCGTTTTGCCGAAAACGCATATTTCATAAAAAAGCGCGAATGGGGTTACGCGGATAAAAGTATCAAGGAAATCGCGAGGGAGATGTTCTCTTATGCCGACGGCTGTACAATGTCCGCCAAAAAGGACGGTTTAGCGAACATCGGCGGTTTTATCGCCATGAACAACGATAGCCTGGCTACCCAGCTTACGAATATGTTGATTCTCATCGAGGGATATCGTACCTACGGCGGTATGGCCGGGCGTGATCTCGAAGCGGTCGCGCGGGGTCTCCAGGAAGTTACGAACTTCGATTACCTCGAGTACCGTATCAAGCAGGTTGAGTACCTGGGAACGAAACTGGATGAATATGGCATCCCCATAATTAAACCGACCGGAGGGCACGCTGTCTTTGTAGATGCCGGTAAAATGATTGAACATATAGAACCCGAGAATTATCCCGGTTGGGCTTTGACTGTGGCCATGTACCGTGAGGGCGGCATAAGGTCGGTGGAGATTGGAAATATAATGTTCGCCCGCTACGATTCGGATAGCAAGAAAGAAATATTTCCTGAACTTGACCTCGTGCGCCTGGCGATACCGCGCAGGGTTTATTCAAATTCGCACATGGAATATATCGCCTCGGTTTTAAAGCATATCAATGAGAACCCGGAATGTGTTAAGGGATTGCGTTTGACATACCAGCCGAAAGTGCTCAGGCATTTCACTTGCAGGTTCGAGGAAATAGATAACTGAAACTTTTAGTCAGCTTGATAGTTTAATGCAGGCAGATATTATCTTGCCTGCATTTTTATTGTATGATATAGAATTAGGTATGGATATGCCCGAATTAATTAAGGACAAGTTAACCAACCTGCCCGAAAAACCCGGCGTGTACATGATGAAAAACAGGGCCGGGAAAGTTATCTATATAGGCAAAGCCAAGGTTCTCAAAAACAGGGTGAGGAGTTATTTCCAATCCGGGAGGATTCCCGATCCCAAGACCGAAGCGCTCGTTTCTAAAATCCGCGATTTCGAGATCTTAATTACTGACAATGAAATCGAAGCATTGATACTGGAAGCCAACCTGGTTAAGGAATACCGCCCGCGGTATAATGTGGATTTGAAGGATGATAAACGCTACCCATATATTAAAATCACCCTGAAAGAAAATTTTCCCAAAGTTTTAATCACCAGGGTCCTCGAAAACGACGGCTCCAGGTATTTTGGTCCCTATACCGATGCGGGCAAAATGCGCTCAACAGTCGATTTTCTGCATGAGATATTTCCATTGCGCACCTGTTCTCAATTTCCGACCGAAAATTCTCCTAACAAGCCCTGTTTGAATTACCAGATCGGTAAATGTATAGGAGTATGCGTGGGAAAAGCGTCTCAAGTGGATTATATGTTGATGATCAACAATGTCATTAAATTCCTGTCAGGGCGCAACCGGGAGCTGGTTGATGAACTTCATCAGCAGATGCAAAAATATTCCGAAGACCTGAATTTCGAGGCCGCCGCCCGGTGCAGGGATCAGATTGAAGCGATGGAAAAAGTAATCGAACGCCAGAAAGTCGTCAATACCGATAGAGTTGACAGGGATTATCTCGGGTGCGCGGAGGTCGCCGATGATGGATGTTTTTCTGTACTGCAGGTTCGAGACGGAATCCTGCTGGGAAGGCAGCATTATTACTACAAAACCGGGGCGGGGGACAGGGGAGAGTTTCTTAAAAATTTCTTGATGAACTATTACCGGGACAGCGCGGTTTATCCACGGGAGATTTTAGTCGGTGACGAGGTTAGCGAGCAGGAGTTGGTAGAGGAGTGGCTCACGGAAAGCGCGGGGCATAAAGTATCTATCGTGCTTCCCCAGAAGGGTCAGAAAGCCAGCCTGCTGAAACTCGCTGAATCGAATGCTTCTTTATTGCTCGATCAGCTTCTCGCTCAAAAAGAAAAGACGAAATCGAATATTCCCCACTCGGTATATGAGCTCCAGAAGGTTCTCGAACTCTCCCGGCTTCCCAAAATGATATCAGCCTTTGATATTTCCAACCTCGGCGAAAATGAAGCTGTCGGTTCCATGGTATTTTTTAAAAATGGAAAACCTTTCAAGGGGAACTACCGCCGGTTTAAGATTAAAAATGTTGAAGGCCAGGATGATTTTGCAATGATGGCCGAAGTTGTAGGACGATATTTCCAAAGAGTAAAGGAAAAAAAAGAGCAATGCCCCGACCTTGTTTTAATCGACGGCGGAAAAGGGCAGTTGTCTGCGGCGGTGAGTATTTTAAAATCCCTTCATCTCGAAATACCCGCTGTTTCCCTTGCCAAACGCATCGATGAGGTTTTCTTCCCGGGCAGGAGAGAGTCGCTGATAATTCCTAAATCGTCCCCGTCGCTCCGGCTTTTACAGAGAGTGCGCGATGAAGCCCATCGTTTCGCGGTAACCTACCACCGTAATCTGCGGGGTAAAAGGGCAATTGCCTCTGAACTCGATAAAATCCCCGGCGTGGGCGCGGTACGAAGGGCGCATCTTTTGGCGAAATTCGGTTCGGTTAATTCTATTAAAAAAGCGTCATTGACCGAACTTCTGACTTGTCCGGGAATAACAAAAAATATTGCGGATTCCGTCTACAGATATTTTCATGAACAGGAAGAAATAACATCTATGGAGAATAATGCCAATGATAGTTGATATTCTTGAAGTAGGTACTTTCATGGCCAACTGCTACCTGGTTGGTTGTGAAAACACAAGGAAGGGAATCATTATAGACCCGGGGGATACAGGTGATTTTATTCTTTCCAAGATTAAGGAAAACAGGCTCGATATTGAGAAAATCGTGATTACCCACGGCCATCTCGACCATATCGGCGCTCTCGAATATATAAGGGATCTGCTCGGAATCCCGGTTTGTATACACAAAGACGACGCGGAGATGCTGACCTCCCCGGACAGGAATCTCTCAGCCATGACCCCCGAACCGGTAAAGGCGAATCCCGCGGAAATTGTTCTTGATGAAGGGCAGTATGTCGAATTCGGCGAAAAGAAATTGAAAGTACTGCACACGCCGGGGCATACTCCCGGAGGCATTTCGCTTTACGGCGATGGCGTGGTGTTTACCGGGGATACTATATTCCTCGGTTCGGTGGGAAGGACAGATTTCCCTTACGGCGATTTTGAACAGCTAATGCAATCTATCCGGGATAAGATATTCACATTGCCCGATGAAACTATAATCTATTCCGGTCATGGCCCGGACACTACGGTTGGACAGGAAAAACAATATAATCCCTTTGTGCAATGATAAAAGCCGGCAAAGCAGACTTCCATGTCCATCCCCAGTACTCAATCGACGCTCAAGGTTCCATCCCCGATTATTGCGAACGAGCGCTTTCATTGGGTCTGGAAGCGATATGTTTCACAACCCATATAGACCTGAATCCCGCCCGCGACGAAGTGGATCCCTTTATCAGGATTGACGGCGAAATAATCCGGGTAACCCCGGAATCGCTGGCAATCTATTATAATGATGTAATGTCCGCTAAGGGAAAGTACGCAAAACGGGGATTGGACGTTTACCCCGGAATTGAGCTGGATTATTTCGAGGGAGTGGAGGAGATATGGGATAATTTCAATCCCGGCCTCGATTTCGCATTCACCATCGGCTCCGTGCATTGCATTGAGGACCTCGCTTTTACATATAATAAGGAAGCATCAAACCTTTTCGGCAAACACACGGAAAGGAAGTTTTTCGAACGATATTATAAATCGGTGAAAAGTTTGGCTCGTTCAGAGGTAATCGATTGTATCGGCCATCTCGACGGATACCGTAAGTATGCCCGCTCTGTCTATCCAAAAGGTCTGGATGTCTTTCCCATTGATATTATAGGACCCGCGCTCGAAGCTATCCGCGATTCGGGTAAAGGGATCGAGATAAATTCGTCTTCAAAACGTCATGGTTCTGGAACTACATACCCATCCATTGAAATACTGGAATTGGCGGCGAAAGTGGGAGTTCCGATAGTTTCGCTCGGTTCGGATGCCCACAAACCGGAAGGCCTCGGAGCAGGATTGGAGGAATCGGCGCGGTTGATAGAAGAACTTGGATTGACATGGAAACCAAAACTTTAATCTTGCCTGAATCCTTTTATAACCGCGACACAGTAAATGTCGCCCGGGAACTTATCGGCAAGGTACTCATTCGCAAAATCGGGGGACAAGTCCTTTCAGGCAGGATTGTGGAGACCGAGGCATATATCGCGGAGCATGACCCCGCGTGTCATGCCTATAGCGGAAAAACCAAACGCAATGAAGTTATGTTCGGTCCTCCGGGTTTTGCCTATGTTTACTTCACTTATGGCATGCACTACTGCTTGAATTTTGTAACCGAACCGGATGGTGTCGCCGCGGCGGTTTTGATTCGCGCCCTGGAACCGTTGGAGGGCATTGAAATAATGAAATCGAACCGAAATCAGGAAGATATTAAAAACCTTTGCTCGGGACCGGCGAAATTAACCCAGGCGATGGAAATCGACCGCTCCATCAACGGAATCAAGTTAAATGGGAGCGATATTGTAGTTCGTGAAAGCAGTTTTAACGATTTTCAAGTTGGGATTTCAACTCGTATTGGAATTAACAAAGGGGTAGAATTTCCATACAGGTTCTACCAGAAAAAATCTCCTTTTCTATCGCGCAGGGAAAAGTAATTATTGCTATTTGCGATAACTGGCTATATTTTATGCGGCGAATTTGATTATAATTGCTTGGAGGAATAAATGGCAGATTTAAAGAGTAATGATATTCCGCTGTCGGTGTTCGATAATGTGATGCAACAGTTCGATGAAGCCGCGCAAAGGTTGAATCTTGACCAGGGTATGATAGAATTTCTAAAACAACCGCGGCGCGCCCTTATTGTCAAACTGCCTATACGGCGAGACAACGGTCAGCTTGAAGTATTCACCGGGTATCGAGTTCAGCACTCCATCAATAGAGGACCTGCCAAGGGCGGCGTTCGTTACCATCCCCAGGTATCCCTCGACGAGGTTATGGCATTGGCGGCATGGATGACCTGGAAATGCGCTATTGTGGGAATTCCTTTCGGCGGCGGCAAGGGAGGAATTAAATGCGACCCTACTACCATGTCTCCCCATGAATTGGAACACCTTACAAGGCGGTACACCGCGGAAATCATGGATATTATCGGTCCGGAAAAAGATGTTCCCGCGCCGGATGTGAACACTAATCCGCAGGTGATGGCCTGGATGATGGATACATTCAGCATGCACGCACGCCAGACAACTACCGCGGTAGTTACCGGCAAACCGATTGACATCGGCGGCTCACTTGGCAGGGTAGAGGCTACCGGCAGGGGAGTTATGTTTTCCGCCCGCGAAGCCGCGCGGGTGAAAGGGATACTTTTCGAAGGAGCGACCGTTGCCATACAGGGTTTCGGCAATGTCGGTTCAATGGCCGCGAAGTTGATGTATGAACAGGGCTGTAAAATAATCGCCGTCAGCGATGTCTATGGGGCCATTTACTGCCCCGATGGAATTAACATCCATGCTTTGATGGAGCATGTAGCAAATACCCGAAGGGTACCGGGCTTTCCCCATTGCAAGGAACTCACCCACGATGAACTGCTTTCCCTTGAGTGTGATATCCTCGTCCCCGCCGCTTTGGAGAACGTTATAACCAGCGACAATGCTGATTCTATTAAAGCAAAAATTATCGCCGAGGGCGCGAATGGTCCGGTAACGCCTAATGCCGATAGAATTCTCGATAAAAATGGCGTATTCGTTGTTCCTGATATATTATGCAACGCCGGCGGGGTTACGGTGAGTTACTTCGAATGGGTTCAGGACAGGATGGGATATTTTTGGGAAGAGGATGATGTAAATCAGCGGCTCGAGCGTATAATGGTTAAGGCGTTTAATGATGTCTACCAGATGTCGCAGGAACATGGCGCCACCATGAGAATCGCCGCCTTTATGCTGGCAATTAAGAGAGTCCTGGATGTAACCCTCATGCGCGGGGTTTATTCTTGATTCCGATTTTTGGAGAAAAATAGTATTGTTCAACCTCGATCAAATTATAGTAATGGTTCCCCCGTTTCTCTTCGCGATTACCATCCATGAATACGCCCACGGCTGGATGGCGCTGAGAAAAGGGGATCCAACGGCATACCACGCGGGAAGGCTGACATTTAACCCTCTTCCGCACCTGGACCTGTTTGGTACGCTAATGCTGTTCTTTGTAGGTTTCGGCTGGGCGAAACCGGTACCGGTTGATCCCCGCAACCTGCGCAATCCATTGAAGGATAATTTCTGGATTGCGCTTGCCGGACCCGCTTCAAACATGCTATCTGCCCTGATGTTCGGAATCATCATCCGGATTGTGGGCCTTGACGCCCTTATATATGATGGTACCTCCATCTCAGCTATCCTTACCCGGATGTTGATTTTTGCCATGCAGATAAATATCATTCTTGCTGTTTTCAACCTGATTCCTATTCCGCCGCTGGATGGCTCGCATATACTGGAGGCGTTGCTTCCCTATGAAGCCCGCCGGACATATTACCAGGTTCAGCGTTATGGTCCTTTTATATTGATGGGAATAATTCTATTCGGGTTTGTCAGCGGATTTCATATTTTCGGGATGATATTCTCTCCCTTCTTAAGGATATTCTCGTACCTATTCGCCGGAATAGCCATTTAGAACCATGTGCAGGCTTTCCTTTTTAATAGTCGCTATAGTCCTTCTTCTATCCTGTGGACCAAAACCCGAACCAGGTATAATCCCTCCGGCTAAAGGAAGCCCCAAGGCGATATCCGCCGAATTGAAAACTCTCGAGGAAAGCGTTTTATCGGGGGCGCAATCGGTGTCTATTGCTATTAGTAAACCGGGCTTTGGCAAACAATCCCTCAGCGGTAATATCTTCTACCAAAACGATCGATATTACTTCAAGGCCGAAGCGACCCTTGGAAAGGACGTAGCTAAAGTCATGATTAAGGATGGCCGAACTACCGCGTACTCCCCAATAGATAACGCGTATTACAGGGAGCGTTCAAATGAGCATAAAGACCAGTGGGGTATCAGCATTGAGGAAATATTGAGCTTGATAATGGGCAAGTATGGCTTCGAAAAAGGAGAGATTTCTTATGTAGGGATGGTTGAGGGGTTTTATTTTTACAAGGTAGTTACCGAAGATTATATAAAGAAACTGACAGTTCGTCCGGAGACGATAAATATTACCGGCATCCGCTACGAGCCCCGGAAACGTTTCGGCGATAAGGACGTAGTCGATGTCAGTTTCGCCGACTTCCGGGAGTATCTCGATGGGTACCGCCCGGAGAGAGTTGTCATTTCTATCAGGGAAGATAACATTACAATTGAAATAAAGATTAATTCCGAAAAACTCAATCAACAACTTCCGGATGAAATTTTCACTCTGGAACTGCCCGATGACGCGCAAGAGGTGAGTCCATATTGGTTCTGGGAAATCGAGTTTTAAGCATAGCTATTTTACTCATATTATCGGGATGGGCAATATCAGCTTCAGCCTGGCAACAACAGGTTGATTATGAAATACAGGTGCGCCTTGATGATATTAATCATCATGTTTCCGGTACACAGCATGTCGTTTACCAGAACAAATCCCCGGATACCCTCGATATAATATACTTCCACCTCTATCCCAACGCGTTCGAGAATAAAAGAACAGCATTTGCCAAAGAGGCTTATAAGGCCGGCGAGGATGCTTTCCAATATAGCGGAAAGGCTGACCGTGGTCGATTAAATATCCTCCAGCTTTATGGTGGAAATGTCTCGAGTTACGAAGTAGATGGCACATTGATGGAGGTATACCTGGAAAAACCGCTTCCCCCCGGTTCGAGAACGGTGATTTTCATGGAATTCGACCTGAAATTACCCCGGATATTCCACCGGCTTGGCCATATCGGCCGCCATTACGAACTGACCCAGTGGTATCCTAAAGCGTGCGTTTACGATTCCGCGGGATGGCATAAGGATACCTATCATTACCTTGGTGAGTTCTATTCAAATTTCGGGGAATACAGGGTGAAGATATCAGCGCCCGAAAGATATATTATTGCCGCGACCGGCGATAAGGTCGCCGAAGCATATTCACCGGTGGAACCGGGAGAGGTTGTCCGTAAAATTCATTCCTGCAAAGCTCAGAATGTCCACGATTTCGTCTGGGTGGCGGATAAAAAATATACAGTTGATTCTACCTATGCCGGAAATACCCTGATCGAATTATACATATTGCCCGGACATGAGAAACACTGGCGTAATGTTGCCGGATGGGCGGTGCAAGCTATGGAGTACTACAGCGACTGGTATTGTGAATATCCATATAGCAACCTTAAGATTATAGATGTCAACGGGTCCCCCGGCGCTGGTATGGAATACCCCCAGGCAGTCTTGATTTCCGGAAATTCGCTTCCCTTTACCAGGCTTCACGAAGCACAGGTAGCCCATGAGATAGCCCACCAGTGGTTTTATGGTATGCTTGGCAATAATGAAATAGACCAAGCTTTTCTCGATGAAGGATTCGCGACCTTCTCCGAGATAAGGTATTTCCAGGAGAAATACGGCGAGGATGATAATCTTATTGACATCCCCGATTGGATACCCTTCGACATTAAAATTACAGACTATGATTACTCCATATATAATTACTACCTGCTGGCTTCTACCGAAACCGATATACCATTGAATACTCCGGCGTATGAATATGCCGACCGTCCCTTTTCTTATGGAACCTACTATTATAAAGGCGCGCTGGTGCTATTTGCTTTAAGGGATTACATGGGCGAGGATGCCTTTAACGCCGCTTTACGGCAATACTGTTTTGAATTTAAGTTTAAACATCCTACGGTTGCCGACTTCGAGAGGATTTGCGCCCAGTTCTGCCGAAAAGACCTCGGATGGTTTTTCGACCAGTGGATTGAAACCGATAAGAAGGTCGACCTTAACCTGAAAAAGGTAAAGGTCAATAAAACCTTCAACCCCGCCGACAGCTCCCGCGGTTTTCGAACCGATGTTTATCTTACCCGCAAAACCGAGGGTTACATGCCCGCGGATGTGGTTTTAAAGGAAAAGAATGGGAAGGTACACACTCAATTGTGGGAAAACAGCGAATTCGAACATGAGGTAGTTTCGTTTTTCACCGAATCGAAACCCGAAAATATTGCCGTAGACCCCGAAAACAAAAGCCTTGATTACTATCGCTGGAATAATTTCCACCCGAGAAAAGTAAGGTTCCATTTCCTTTTTGAAAAACCGGATATGGAAGCTTACCAGCTTTTCTTCATACCGTATGCCTGGGCGGTTCCTCCGGATTACTATATACTCGGCGGGTTTCTTCAGGGAAGGCAGTTTTTTGACTCCGGGCCAATCCTTGGGAAACACCAATGGATGCTCTTCATGGGATACAGTTTTGACGAACAGACACTTCAACATTATTTTAATTACTCTACGCCCCTCGGTGCAATGGGCAAATTTACCCGTATCACCGGCGGATGGTATCGTAGTGTTGAAATGCAGCAGGTTTACGGAGGTTTTCAATTTAACTATATGGACTATCCATTCGGGGCAACTGAGACGCATACCCTCGATTTCTTGATTGCCCATACCCATTACAGCCCGGCATTCACCAGCGACCCCCGTGATGTCGATATCGGCGGATTTTCATCTATTGGATTGGATTACAATTACAGCGGGCGGCGGATCAAGTTTGGCAATAGCCTGCGGTTAAAAGCCGAATTGGGTAAAGATACCCGGAACGATGTTTTTGAATTCGCCAAAACAAGCGCCGAGGTGCAGAATTACATCAGATTGACATCGAGGATAAAGATTTTTGAGCGGTTGTACATCGGTTACGCCCGGGGCGCCATTCCCGCCCAGGAACGGTTTTTCTTTTCTGGGAAGCTATTTCCCGAAAAGTTAATGGCGGCGACATGGTCGAATGTAGGCGATCTTTCTTCCCAGGAACACTGGCATATCTGGGGCGATGGCAATATGCGCGGTTACTACGGCCGTCACCTGAAGGGTAAGTTTATCTACTCCATGAGCTTTGAACAGGATCTCCCATTACCGCCGGTTTACTTGTTTTTCGATGCCGGGGATATTGCCAATCATCCCGAAAAAGTTAGAATAAACCGGATAAAATCGGATTTCGGATTCGGAATTAAACTATTTGGATTATTGCGAGTCGATTTTCCTTTCTGGGTAAGTCATCCTGAAGAACCGGGTGAATACTGGGATTTCAGGATAATCGCGGGTTTCACCAGGGGAATTCAGTAAATATCAATTTATTTGCGGGGGTTTGATAGATATTATACCCTTGCGGACGGCATAGCCCTTGAGTAATTTCTTCAGTATTTTTCTTCCGCGGAACAGCCGGGATTTTATGGTCCCGATGGCGCAGTTGAAAGTTTCCGCCAGCTCCTGGTAAGTGTGTCCCTGTATGTCGAACATTATTACCGCGCTTCGGTATTTTTCCGGAAGTCTGTCCAGGGCAATTTTTACCTCATCATCAAACCAGTTCTGGAGAAGGTCGGTTTCATCAACTTTTTCGAATTGAAGTCTATCGGAAACATCTTTATCTATCATCGATATAATATCTTGAGGCTTTTTTAAGGTAATTTCCCTTTTAAGCTTATGATAGTTGTTTATGTAGGTATTAACCATTATCCGCGATAACCATGCCCTCGAGTTGGTTCCGCGCTGGAAGCTGGAAAATGAATTGTAGGCCTTTAAAAATGTTTCCTGTATTAAATCCTCGGCCCGCGCTTTATCTTTGGTAAGGTTAAATGCGGTGTAGAAAAGGAACTTCGAATGGCTCAGGATGGTTTTTTCAAATTCGGCGTGCCTTTTTCCAAGTTCGATCGCAGGCATATTCTACTCCTTGTCTCTCTTGGTTGGCCGCCGTTTGAGAGTTGAAACGCCGTGCTAAGCTAACCGCAGGGAACATCATCCGGTTCCCGACTGGTTTTAATATAACGCGCTTTTGATGACGCTTCATTTAAGGTTGCGAATTAACACTTTTTTTATTAATTTGAATAAAATTTCTTGAAAGGAATTACCCATGGGTATTACTAAATCAGCAAACAGGAAACTTATTGCGGTGTTAATATGTTGTATGGCAATTATTTGGGCGCTTCTCCCCAATATGGCAAACGCTGAAATCCGGAAAGTATATAATCCTCCCATTGCCTGGATGGGAGCCAGCGCCGGATATCTTTCGGGACCGAACTTCGGCAATTACCGTGATTACCTGAATAATTACTACAACGATTTGGGTTCCAGCGAAAGAATTTCCAACTTTGGCGGAGGAGCCGCCTTCAATCTCGAACTGAAAAATTTCTTTTCTTCTCATTTTGCCTATGGATTGTTCTTCACAGCCGGAAATTTTAACACCGACCAGATTTTTAATTTTCGTGATAATGGGGATTATCAGGTTTTGGAAGAATATCAGCTTAAATACGGCCAGTTCGGAGCTGACTTTTCATTTTCGCCGGTAGATACCCGCAGATCCCGGTTGGTTCCCTACGTAACTGTCGGGGGCCTGCTTTCATCGGGAGTCCTCGATGTTCTCTATTCGGAAGATTCCCCCAATGGCCGGCGTTCCTGGTCATATAACGAAAATACTTTTGATATTGGCTATAGATTTGGCGCAGGACTCGTTTTCCCGGTTTCTACTTCGCTGGCACTGCATGCCAACTCCTTTTACAGCTATTCACGTCTAAAGTTTAACGCCGATTTCGACCCTGATGAACCTATTAATATCAAGGGCGGGCAGTGGTTCACCGGTGTCGGGATTGTATATCTTTACAAGTAACAACTCTCAGCGGATGGTTATTATGGTGCGAATTACATCAGGGATTTTATTATTAGCTTTAATTACGTTCATGTTTTTCTATTCATGCGGCCCTAAACCTCCCGGGGAAAAACCGGGGGTGGAGGAAGCCGCTATTCCCGAGATTACCGGTTTTACGATTTCGACCGAGGAAGGCAACGCCAGTTTTCTGTGGAATACCACCCGTCAAAAAGGGGAGACCATTGGCGGATATGATATTTTCATGGTGCCCGAGGGCGAAAATCCGGGCGAACCGGTCAAACCACTTAACGAAACACCTTATCCCGGGGATGTCGACGCTGACCCGACCCGGGAGACTTTCAAATTTTCAAATGCCGAACCGGGTAAAATATACAAGACATGGGTGCGTCTTTACTCCGCCGATGGGGAAAATTACGTATCTTCCGATACCATAATTTACAGCCCGGTTTATAAAGGCCAAATCGTATTGAACCTGAGATGGTCAGTTCGCACCAGCAGTTATGACTTCTCGAGGCGAAGTTATGTACCCGCCCGTTCGCTCGACAGTGATATAATGATCATGTCCGGAAAAGGAGAACCTAAAATCTACTCCCCTAACCGTATGAACGATGATTTCCGCAGAACAGTATTCGCCGATCCCGGATTGAAATATGAAGATTTGAACATCTTTAATCCCGAATCTTACGATTGGCAGGAATCACTGCCTTTGGAAAGAGGAAATACGTACTTGATGCGCACCGCCGACGGTCATTATGCGAAATTAAAATGCGCACGGATTGAGGGAGAAGGCGGCCGTCTGCAGGCGACATTTATTTATTGCTATATCCCGGCGAGAGGGTATTATAAATTTTTATAAATGGCTGATTTTAACGAATTTATCGCGGTCGACCTTGAAACCACGGGTTTAAATGCTTCAACCGATGAAATTATCGAGATTGGAGCCGCTTATTTCGTCAACGGGGAATTAAAAGAGACCTTTTCGGAGCTTATTAACCCGGACCGTTCCCTTTCTCCGGAGATAGTTGAATTAACCGGCATTACTGACAGTATGCTTATCAATGAGGGGGGGGATTTCATAGACGTCCTTTCCCGGTTTTCGGAGTTTATAGAAGGTAAAACCCTTGTTTTTCACAACGGCGCTTTCGATACGGCATTTTTAAAGAAGTCCATCCCGGGAATCGAAAAATCATTTCTCGATACTAAGATCCTCTACCGCTCGCTTTACCCATTCAAAGATTCCCATAGCCTGCGCAATCTGTCCTCGTTTTTTGATATAGTCAACGAGAATCCCCACCGGGCGTTATCCGATGCCATCACTACCGGTGGAGTAATGACCAATCTGCTGAAAGTAAGGTATCATATCGCCGGCCCGCTTGCCGATAAGCTAAGGCTTTTCTGCGCCTACTGGGGCAACGATGCCATGAAGCAATTCTTTGATATCCCGATTACTCCCGATATGGACGCTGAAATCTCGGGTAAGTATATCCCGCCCGGTAAAGTTCCGCCATCGCGCCTTCTATCCGGGAAAGCGAAATCAGGCAAATGGGAGGAAGATATATGTGCCTGTTTCGATGAGGATGGTATATTCGCATCGGATTTTCCCAAATATGAACAAAGGCAAAGCCAGGTTGATATGGCTTCGGACGCCCTTGAAGCGATGAGGGATAATTTATTCCTCATCGCCGAAGCTGGTACGGGAACCGGGAAGTCTTTCGCGTACCTTCTGCCGGCTATGCTTACTTCGCTGAATGGAGAACAGATATTTATCTCCACCCGCAC
>WJIJ01000049.1 GCA_014730345.1 Candidatus Zixiibacteriota bacterium
ATAAACTCACCGGTGTACCCTATATTGAAGAACGTTTCCCCTGGCCTATGAGCTGTCATGACCCGCAACACACGAATAATCTTAATTTCAGGATGCCTACCTCCGTTAATGATGGGAAAACCCCCAACCTGCCGGCAGTGGTTACATTAACCAACCATCCCAATCCGTTCAACTCCGCGACGGTTATCGAATACGCGGTTGAAGAAAAGGGTGAAGTTCTGTTGGAGATATTCAACCTGCTGGGGCAAAGGGTTGCTGTATTGGTTGATGATGAAGCTCTACCGGGGGAACATTCGGTGCGCTGGAATGCAGAGGAGTATTCATCGGGGATATATTTCAGCGTGTTGAAAACGGGAGATGTAAAACATACCCGGCGGATGGTGCTTTTGAAGTAAGATTTTCCCGGCAGGTCGGGAGACCTGCCGGGCACCGAAAGAGGGTGCGCGGCAGATGTCCCCGGCTGCCGAGTGCAGGGACCTGGCAACACATTGTAAAGGATTGGGTGCGCGGCAGATGTCCTCATCTGCCGCGGAGAGCAGACCCGGCAGCAAATCCAATTATAACCACGGAAGGTAAGTATCTACTTCGTATCCGGTTACTTGCGTCCGGTAGCGATCCCATTCAACCCATTTATTCGCTATCAAGGTATTGAAAATATGGTCTCCCAGAACATCACGCATTAACTCGCTCTTGGCGAATTTCTTAATGGCGTTGTCCAGACTGTTGGGAAGCATTTTTATCCCCCGGCTTATCCGTTCCTGTTCGGGCATATCGAAAATATTGTTCTCGATAGGCTCGGGTAACTGTAAACCTTCCTCGATACCGGCCATCCCGGCTGAAATCATTGCCGCGAAAGCGAGGTAAGGATTACATGCCGGGTCCGGGCAGCGAAGCTCTATACGCGTGGCCTTCTCTTTGCCAACGCGATACATGGGTACTCTAACCAATGATGAGCGGTTCCTGCGTCCCCAGCTAATATAAACCGGAGCTTCATAACCGCCCACGAGCCTTTTATAAGAGTTTACCCACTGGTTGGTAATGAGCAGGAATTCCGGCACATATTTCAAAATCCCGGCGATATAACTCCTGGCTGTGTCGGAAAGATGATAGGAATCATCGGAAGCGAAAAACACGTTGGTATCACCGGAAAATAGCGACTGATGCACATGCATACCGCTACCATTCTCGCCGTAAATCGGTTTGGGCATAAAGCTGGCATAAACACCCTCTTGCACCGCGAGTTCCTTAACCACAAGGCGGTAAATCATGGCATAATCAGCCATGCGCAGAGCCTGCTGATACTTAAGGTCGATTTCCTGCTGGCTGGGGGCTACCTCATGATGGGAGCATTCCACCGGAATTCCAAGTGCTTCCAGCGCGTTGGCGGTCTTTTTACGAAGGCGGGTAGCTTTGTCGACGGTAGCGTAATCAAAATAGCCGCCATTGTCGATAATCCTGGGTTCTTTGGAATTCTCGAAGTAAAAATACTCGAGTTCCGGTCCCATGTAGGATGCCAATCCCTTTTCCGCCAGCTTATTAGTAACCCGTTTCATCACCCATCGGGGATCGCCCTCGTAAGGACGTCCGTCGGGAGTTTCTATATCGCAGAACAACAACCCGACTTTTTCACCTCCGACAGCCCAGGGGAAAATACGGAATGTGTTAAGGTCGGGGCGCGCCATCAAATCGGATTCTTCGATACGTACGAATCCCTCAATCGAACTGCCGTCAAATCCCTGCCCCTCTTCGAGAACCTGCTCGATTTCGCTCCGGGTTATGGACATTCCTTTCAACCGTCCGAGAATATCGGTGAACCAAAGCCGGATATACTTTATATCATTATCCGTAATTAAGCGGAGAATATCCTCTTTGGAATAATCGTATTTACTCGAGGCTTCCTTGTTGACGCCATCGATAATACGGATACTGGTATTAGAATCCGAAAATGACATGGGCGCTCCTTTCTAATCCTGTTGCTATCTATACATCGAAGTATAATTGCATCTCCATCGGGTGCGGCCTGTTACGAACATTGAAGTATTCCTGATGAAGCTTGTAATCTATCCACTTATCAATTAAGTCGGCAGTGAAAACGCCTCCCTTTAACAGGAACTCATTATCGGTTTTAAGGCATTCCAACGCATCCTGTAATGAAAAGGGGAGAGCCTGCAATTGTTCCCGTTTTTCCTCGCTCCAGGCGAAAATGTTCTCGTCGAAAGGACCGTAACCTTCAGCGGTAGGGTCGATTTCATTGGCAATACCGTCTAAACCGGCCATCAGTTGAGCCGCCATAGCCAGGTACATGTTACAGGTGGCATCCGATGGACGGAATTCGATGCGTTTAGTCTCCGGCAGAACGGCATCCTTGGGAATACGGATTGCCGCTGAGCGGTTGGCCAGTGAGAAAAACAGGTTTACGGGGGCTTCAAAACCGGGAATAAGCCGTTTGTATGAATTGGTTGACGGATTGGTGAAAGCCAGGAGCGCCCTTCCATGCTTCAACATCCCGCCGATATAATTCAGAGCTAATTTAGAGAGGTCGGCATAATTGCCCTTTTCAAAAAACAGCGGTTTCCCGCCTTTAAATAACATCTGGTGGAAATGCATGCCCGAACCGGCTTCGTTGTAAAGAGGTTTGGGCATAAATGTGGCCGTCTTGCCGTTTTTACGCGCTACCATCTTAATTATATACTTGATCCACATAGCGTTATCCGCCTGAGAACATAAGTCGCCAAGCAATACTTCGATTTCCGACTGCCCGGGACCGCCGGCTTCGTGGTGATGGTAACGTATCGGAATCCCAGATTTTGCAATAGCCAATACCATCTCGTTGCGCAGGTTGTAATGGTGGTCGAGAGGGGGAGCCGCGTGATACCCTCCGCCGGGCTGGATCTTATGCCCCAGGCTGTCCGGACCTTCCTTGTATGTATTCCATTCGGCTTCCTCCGAGTCGATGATATAACCAGCGGTATTTACATCGTTTTCGTAGAGGATTGAGTCGAAAATATAGAACTCGAATTCCGGTCCCCAGAGACTGGTGTCGGCTATTCCGGTTGATTTCATATATTCCACAGCCTTACGAGCGACGTAGCGCGGATCCCGGGAAAAGCCCTTTCCGGTACCGGGATCTACGATATCGCACAGCAAGGAGATGGTCGGTTCGTCCCAGAAGGGATCGATATTGGCGGTACGGATATCGGGTATAAGGGCCATATCGCCGGCTTCCACGGATTTGAAACCGGGCACCGAAGAACCATCGAATGGTATTCCGCTTTCGAAGAGCTGGTCATTAAATTCGGCGGCGGTTATGGTAACATGGTGCATCCTGCCGAAGAGGTCAGGGAATTTAAGGTCTACGGTGGAGATTTCTCTATCGATTACATATTTGATAGCGTCATCCTGGGACTGGAATGTCAGGTTTTCAATCTCGATGGGCATAGTTATTCCTTTCAAGTAAGTTGATATCGATTTTAGGGGAAAATAGTTACGGCAGTGGGGATAGTCAAATGAAAATGGTAATAAACGAAATGCTTTTACTGAAGAATTGTAATCAGTTGTACCGCTTTATTATATATGTGCGTGAGGAAGGACTTGATTTATAGGGAATATCAAACTACTTGATGCCATACTGCTTCAGGCGTTCATAAATTTTGGAGCGGGATATTCCCGTAGTTTCCGCTACTTTATCTATATCGCCTTTAAATTTATTATAATGATATTCAATTGATTCGCGTTCAAGATCTGTAAGTTTCTTACCATCCAGGTATGATTTGGGTTCCCGCACAGAATAATTATCTTTTAGTTGATCATAATTCCCACCGTGATTAACAATAGTTCCTAAAGTTATCACGCCATCGCAATTCTCAATCAAACCTTCGATTATGTTTCTTAATTCCCTTATATTTCCCGGCCAATTCCTGTTTTTCAACGCGTCTACCGCTTTGTCCGAAATCTCGGGTCTTATTATGCTCCGTTTGTTAGAATAATCATCTATCATCAATTCGATGAGTTCTGGGATATCATTCCTCCGAGCATCAAGAGACGGAATTTCGATATGGTTACTATTGATTCTATAGTAAAGGTCTTTGCGGAAATCCCCGTTTTTCACCATTGCAGCCAGGTTCTTATTTGTGGCGAATATCATTTTACAGTCGAATTCAATGGCTTTCACTCCGCCAATCCTGTAGACGATTCCTTCTTCAATTACTCTTAAGAGTTTCGTTTGGATACTCAATGATAATTCGCCGATTTCATTCAATAATACCGTACCCCCGCTTGCCGCCTCGAAAATTCCGTGATGAAAGTCTACTCCGGTTGCCGCCTTTTTTTCAATCCCGAATAATTCACTTTCTATCATAGTGGACGACCTTTCGGGCAGTGCGAAATTTATAAACTCCCCTTGAATTCTGGCAGACCGCTCATGGATTATTCTGGCGGCTTTATCTTTGCCCGCTCCTGTCGGTCCAGTCAGCAGTATGGGTTCATCATTCCCGGCGGCTTTTTCAATATTTTGAAAAAGCTCAATGGATAAAAGCGATGAACCTGCCATCCCCAAGGCATGGAATTTATCCAAAAGATCGGAATTGTCTTCATCCGCTTTCTCAAGGGCATTATTTATTTTATTTTTCAATATAGTCTCGCCGCGTATAAGCATATCAGATTCGATATAATCATACGCGCCTAAATTGATAGCCTGTTCCGCTGATATAATATCGCCATAGCTGGTAATCATTATCACCGGAAGCGAGTTCTTCAATTTCTTAATTAACCCCAGGATTCGTAATCCCTCATTGTGTTTCTCGCTGACAGGTCCTATGAGTTTATCGTCCGGAGTATTGCGAAAGTTTTTATCCAAAAGCACGAGGTCGATATCATTATCCTTAAGGTATGCTTCTATATCAAAACCGCTGGGCAAGTACTTAAAACTGAAATAATTGGACAAGAACTCACGGCAGTAGGTATATGTACTGTCAGTGTCGTCTATTATTAGAATATTCCGCATTGCCTGAATAATCCTGTCAATGAATCATTGGAATTATACGTTGTTAATAATCGGGGTTCATTATCTTCCCATGTATATACTTTTCCGGTCTTATCTAAATACTGTTCTATTGTGATATTATGATGGGGAAGCAAATTATTCCTCCATTCTTCGAATTTAGCCAAATGAAAATCCAGGTTTATGATTTTTAAATTATGGTCGGTTATTGCCAGCCGTCCATCTGTAAGCTGGAAGACATGCAGTTTTTGTGGTTTACCGATAATAAAACAATTATAAAAACAAGGTTCCATTTCAGAGATTCTACTCTTGTCTTTGTATATACCGGCCTTTCTTATACTACCCATTATGTAATAAGGCCCGTTTGCCTGTTTAATCTCACTATTGAAATACGGGGGGCTTTGGACGATACTGCTATCGTAATCTACTCGAGTAATTACCGCGGCATTATCCATAAAAATATTCCTACCGGCCAGTATAGGATTAATCGCTATGTTCCCATCTTCGAAAGCGAATTCAAAAATATGTGCCTGACCATAATGGTAATATTCTTGAAGCACATCGCCAAAGCTGTTTATTAATACCAATTTCGTGATTCCATCGGGGAAATTAGCTATTGCGTAGATCTCGAAATTGTCATTTCCCCTTGTATCGATCACCATCATTTGGGAAATAGTTGCTTTCTTTACATTTCTCAGGCCCACAGCTTCATTAATACCAAAATCCTTTTCGATGCGTACAAGCCAATCAAGTTTCCCTTTAGGATTATAACAGCATATATCCCCGGCATAATCGATACGGTCTTCAGGGGGAGGAAGAATAACGGCAATCATCTCGTCTATACCATCCATATCTATATCATAGCAAACTGGTCCAACCGAATCTTCAAAGGCTACTTTAATAGCAGAAGGGATAAAATTGAGCCTTCGCGTTTTATTTGTTTCCGTTCTAATTGTAACCGATCCGTATTCCCAGATCCGATCATTTCCGAACGGCTTTTCCGGTGAAAATCCCGCTATGAAATTATCCTCAATCGGAGAAGGTGGAAACAGATAATCATCACCTCCTACTGTGAAAAATAATATTATTACAAGAATAAAGAGTAATGATAACTTAACGGCACGGTCGCGCTTCTTATAATGTAAATTTGAACGACTTGCTTTACTTATTCTACCGGGATTGATTTCTATGTTGACACTGGTTCCTTTTCCTTCCGCGCTTTGGATGTTAAACTTACCTTGCCTGTTTATAAAATCGATATATTCATCAATGAAACCATAACCCGTACCGGTTTCCTTGCCGCTGGTATATCCGCGCTTGGAAAAATTAGCAAGAGTTTCCGAGGACATACCGCATCCATTATCTTTTATTGTAATTCCAGCAGGGCTATTCGAACCGGATCCACCTTCATATTCGATACGAACCTCATTTTCTTCTTTGGAATTCTCGCAGGCTTCAATAGCATTGATAATCAAGTTCCTCAGAATATCCCTCCACGTAGAAACCTCTTCAAAAGGTATTATAACGTGCGCTTTGTTCGCCTTGATATTCCAGGCTACTTTGGTGTTACTCCGC
>WJIJ01000050.1 GCA_014730345.1 Candidatus Zixiibacteriota bacterium
ACTTTTTCCCCGTCAATACCGCGACATATCTGTCATGGGGAAGCTCCTGCTGGCGATGCTGTTCTATCAGTGCGATCAACCCGGCGGTCGATGCCGGCAGAACGCTCATCCCTTCTTTCTGCTTGATAAGCCGCGAAAATGAAATCATGTTTTTATCGGTTATATCCGCCGCCCATCCCCTGGTACCGCGGATGGCATCGAGGGCAAGATCCCCGTCTATCGAATGCCAGTTAATTAAAGGTTCATTAACATTCGTTTCACGTATTTTTTCCGGCTGGAGGTCGATACATGTCTCCAGGTTGTTCACGTACGCTTGCACTATTGGGTTCTTCCTGAACGATGAACCGGCGACTATCCGCGGTATCCGGGATGTTTTCCCGCGGCGGTAAAGACTCAAGAAGCCCTTGTATATCCCCGCGAGGGTGGTTCCGTTGGAAACCGGAACCGAGACCATCAGGGGAGCGTCGCGGAGCTCATCGTAAAGTTCATAGGCGATCTGCCCGTATGCCGTTAACTGCAGAGTCAGGTTTTCCCCACCGGGATTGGCGTCGTAATATTCCATTTTCTCCGCATCTTCTTTTGAAGTTCTCACCGCATTTTCGTAATCCCCGGTCACTCTCACAATCTCCGCGCCTAAATCGGATATCTCCTTAATTCTTCGGGTATGGTATGTCTCCGGGATATACACGATACAGCGAAGGCCGGCAAGCGAAGCCGACAACGCCATGGCAACCCCGTAATTTCCGCAAGTGGCGATGGTTACCGTGTCAAATCCCCGCCGCAGGGCATCCATCGCCTGGGCGAAAGCTATACGGTCTTTCTGGGTGCCGGTAGGATTACCCCCTTCGAATTTAAGGTACAGTTGCCGCAACCCGAATTCCCTCTCGATATTCCGCGCCCGCCATAATGTTGTGTCTCCAACCTCCGAGTCAACAATATCCTCGAACGCTTCCAAGCGTTCTTCGAGGGGATAAGTCCGGTCCCGAGCTACCTTGTGTTGTCTTTCAACCGCGCGGGAAAACTCGATAAGCTCACCGGTGGCCCCGTCGATTAAACTGTAAGGCTTTTCAAGGTTTAATACCCTGTGGTTATTTTCTTCATTCTCGCTCATTCCCGCAAACTCTCATTATATATCTTTACCCCTGCCGATGCCCCGATGCGGGTCGCACCGGCTTCTATCATCGCCATCGCGTCGGCGTAATTTTTTATACCTCCCGCCGCCTTCACCCCGATTCCCGAATCCTTCACAATTCCGCTCATCAGCCTGACATCCTCCACCGTCGCTCCCCCGGGACCGAACCCGGTGGATGTTTTCACGAAATCCGCCTTCGCCGAAAGTACCAGCTCGCACGCCTTCTTCTTCTCGTCATCGGTCAACAGCGAAGTTTCAATAATCACTTTGCATACCGCCTCGCCGGTATGGCAGGTATCGACCACCGCCTTTATATCTTCAAGGGCGAAATCGGCATAGCTTGATTTGAGCGCGCCGATATTGATTACCATATCAACTTCGTCCGCCCCGTTTTCTATAACCCAGCGGGCTTCATGCACCTTACTCCCGGTGGATGTCGCCCCCAGGGGAAAACCGCAGACGGTGCACACCTTTACCTCCGAACCCTTCAAACGGCCGGCGCACATCGGCACGTAAAATGGATTCACGCACACCGAGGCGAATTTATACTCATCGGCTTCCTCGCACAACTTTTCAATCTGGGACGGCACCGCGTCCGGCTTTAAAAGCGTATGGTCGATATATCCGGCTATCTTTATATTCTCGGGCATAATGTGCCTTTCTCCTTCGCGGTTCACGGGATTAAAACTGGGTAATTATATCCTTTTATACTATGAATTTCTATTGATTTTTTCGTAAATGTTCAATACGGGAGATTATATATCGAAGCGACTCTTCCATCGGACGGGGGGCGAAACCCAGTTCATCGGCGGCCTTCTTATACGAGTAAATGAACTTGTAACGCGCCAGCCGTACTAATCCCCGATGGAATTTAGGGCGTTTTCCTTTTATCTGGCGATACTTCTCGGCGATATAAGCGGCAAGATAAAGCAAAAACCTTGGAATCTTGAAATATGGCCCCTTCACGCCAAAATATTCCCGGGCAAGCTTAAACGCGTTATCCGGCGTGAGGTTTGTCCCGCTTAGTATATACCTTTCTCCTGCCTTTCCTCTCTCGATACATTCGAGTATTCCGCGGGCGGCATCATCGGTCTCCACGATATTAACCCCGAAATCGAAATACGCCGGAATCCATTTGGGTATTTTCTTTATATCGGTATGCAGGATCTCCCGCTCCGGCAACGCGAACATAATCGACGGGTTCACGGCCACTACCTCCAGGACTTCACCATTCGCCGAAAGGGCGGCCTCCTCGGCTTTGCGCTTGGTATCCACATAGGGTATGCCGGTGCCATGGAGATTAAAACTCAATCTTTCATCGACCGGCTCTCCATCTTCGGACGCTCCCACAGCTACTATGGAGGAAACATGTATGAGCCTGCGCACGCCGTTCTCCAAACATGCCCTGACCACCTCCTCGGTCCCGCCTACATTAATACGGTACATCTCCTCTGCTCCCGTGGGGCGCATACTGACTTTGGCGGCTGTATGGATAACAATATCGCATCCACGAACTGCCGACGGTAACCACGACGGTTCCAGCAAATCCCCGAAAACCGCTTCCGCGCCTTCAGGGCAATAACGCCTGGCTTTTTCCTTTGAACGGAAATGTGCTCTTACTCCGTATCCGGCGTGGACCAGCATAGGCGCCAGCCTGCGGCCAAGTTGACCGCTGGCTCCGGTTATCAGAATTATGTCCTTTTTGCTATCAGCCATAATGCGGAAACGGCCTTATCCGCATTATTGTTCAATATTTATTTTATCCGCGTTCATTACCCGCCCCACCGGATATACCCGGTAGTTCTGGTCATAATATGGCGTGCGCCGGTAGAAGAAATTCAGCCGCTCCCGGGGCGATCCCGCGAATGTCGAATCCTCTTCCAACAAACGCTCGAACTCCGCCCGCAAATCAGGGTCTTCCTCGAGCATATCCCGCGCCATCGGCTCCATCACGTAATCCTCGAAATATTCCTTGCGCTCGAAAATACTGCTGAAAAACCCCCAGCGGACGAAAGAATCATAAGCATCCGGCTCCAACAATTCGGCGATAACTTTATTTGTGCGCTGATTGCATAATATCACCGCGCTTCCCGCCGGATATTCACGGAGCTCATTTACCCTTTCCAGGTCGAAATCGACAGTGAAATGACTCTCATAGGGGGAATCGGCCCAGTCGATATTGGAGAACTTATAACTTTCCACCCCAATTACCTGGTCTGCGCTTAATCTCCCTACTTCCACTCCATGAAGCTCGAGTATCCTTATCTGTTCCAGGAATTGGGGTGGTATAATATAGGCCTCCGGAATAGTAACACTTTCTGCCGGATCTGCCTTTCTAAATATACGTATATCGAAATCAACAGGTTTTTTGTTCCATCTTACCCATTTATCACCGGAAATATCGCTATCTATAACCTCCGATTCAAAGCCCATAAGCTTAAACGGCTCCGACTGCTCCCGGTCGAGTTTATAAAGGATAGTATATTCGCCGCCAGCCAGCGTTTCGGAAACTACCCGGTCGCCATCGCGGGATGAGGCAATCAACTCATCGCCATGTTTTGCAAAAATCTCCAGCGAATTGGCGATAAGTCGGTATGTTGCCAGCACCCTGGTTTTATATTCTTTCAGGCTATGGGCTTCCACCAGCAAAAACGGACGGTTCTGCACCGCTCCATAACCATGCGAAAACCGCGGCGGGGCAAGCCAGCTGAAATACCCCTTGGAAGGATCGCTCCTGTCCCGCAATCCTCCATAGGGGAGAATCGGGTATCCGTCGGAAACCATCATCCGGTTCAATTCCGGTAGATAACCGTTATTTATAAAGGCTCGTACAGGCTCCACCATGTTTTGCCTGTTGGCGATAGCGTATGCTATTGAATACCTGTGGTCCAATCCGTCGGTGGTATGAATATCCATCATGAAATCCGGAAGCCACTTTGTGAAAAGCCCCAGCCACGCGCGCATCTCCGGGGCGTCGGCTTTTAAAAAATCACGGTTGAGATTCAGGTTCTGGGCGGTGGTGCGCCAGCCCATCTCCCGGGGTCCCAGCTGGTTCATACGATTGTAGGGCCCGAATCGCTCATGGCCATCCACGCTGAAAATCGGTATGAACAACAAAACCACATCTCTAACTATGTCACGGTAGTTGCCATGTACGGCAACATCCCGCAGGAACATCAGACCCGCGTCCTTGCCCACGCATTCCCCGGCATGGATACAGGCCTCTATAAGTATTACCGGCCTTTCGCGCTCATCCAAAGCTACCGGTTCAAATTCCCCGCGCGCATCCACTATCAGCAATGGAAGTTTCCTCCCCTGGGGAGAAATCCCGAAATCGGTGAATTTGATAATATCCGACTCACCGGCGAGTCTCCGGCAAAATTCCACCGTTTGCTCATACCGCGGAGTTTCCATAAAACCGGTCTTCTCGCAATATGTCAACCAGTCGTCGGCCCCGCAATACACCGAAGCGTTTAGCGCCAATACTAAAAATACTGAAATAACTATGCACCGTTTCAAAACATTCCCCTCTGTATGGTCAAATATCAAGTTTTCCCGACAACTGTGAGATAGATTACGCCCTCGATATTGCTATCAAGTCCCAACAATTCATCGATTTCATCATCATAAAAAGCCGCCATGGGACAACTTCCCAGTCCAAGGGATACCGCCGCCAGGGCGGTGTTCTGGGCGATATGTCCGGCATCGAGGTAGATATACCGGTATGCTCTCTGGGAATATTTATGTTTACACCTGTCAAAAACAGCGCTCCAGATAAAAACAACTCCCGCGGTGCGGGCGATTTCCTGGTCCATAGCCGCCTTCTCTATCTCTTTACTGAAGTCACCCTTCTTCAGGCACTCCAGGGCGTGCTCCCTCATATTATAGTGATAAATACCTTTTTCCAGCGATTCCACACTATTCACCACCAGATATGTTTCCACCGGATATAATGCGCCGGCCGAGGGGGCGTTGCGCAGTAAATGCCCGGAAATCTCCGCGGTAATCCCCTGCGAAGCCCATAATACCTGCGAGAGTTGGCCGAAACCGACCGGTTCATCCATATAGTTGCGCACGCTTCTTCGTCCATTCAAACAGCCCCATATTCCCATACCACCCTCGATAGATGCTTTTTCCAGCCTTATCATTTCAGCCCGCGGATATGTTTTATACACGGAGGGCCTTACAATTACCGCCCTGCCAAAAGACGTGCGTTCTCCGCGATGATGCCTGGTCCGTTCCTGGAACTCATCACCGGGACCCTTAAACTTATCCATATTAACCTCTATATTCACATAAGGATTATTCGCGCTATCTATATATTAGTTAATCTCCGGGCGGAACTCAAATATAAATTTCGTTAAAAAAATCAAGGGAGCCGTCACGTTGGCTGGAAAAACGGCTCCCTGTGGCAGGTTGTGAGTAGATTTTAAGAAAGGTGGTTGTTCACAAGCTTGGTCATCTCGAACATGTTTACCTTGCTTTTTCCTCCGAAGACCGCCTTAAGGTTTTCATCAGCGTTAATCATGCGCTTGTTTACCGGGTCCTGCAAACCATTCTTCTTGATATAAGCCCAGACCTTTTTGGTTACTTCCGTCCGGGGAAGAGGTTTACTGCCGATAACAGCCGCCAGCGCCGGTGAAGGGGTCATCGGTTTCATGAAAGCCGCGCTCGGAGTCCGTTTAGTTTTTTTCTTTTTGGTTGCTTTTTTCTTCTTCGTGGTTTTCTTCTTCGCTACTTTTTTCTTGGCGGTTTTCTTCTTCGCAACCTTTTTCTTTGTGGTTTTCTTCTTGGCAGTTTTCTTCTTCGTCGTTTTCTTTTTCGCCGTCTTTTTCTTGGCTGTTTTCTTCTTGGCGGCTTTTTTCTTCGCCGTTTTCGCCTTGGCGGTTTTTTTCTTGGCTGTTTTTTTCTTTGCGGCCATACGACCTCCTTCTACTCTAAATGGTATTGCTTAATTGCTTGTTTCCTAAATCTCCATCCTTTATATATTTCCGCCGAGTTTTTTTACCACACTTTGATTTGATTTTTCAAGTAAAAAATCGAAGTTTTTGGTGTTTTTTTAATTTTTTTTCGCTTTTTCCCCTCTATGTTTCCCTTATATGGATTTTCAATGCTTGCAAGCTTACCGATTGGGCATTATATTCCGTTTTACTTTTAATCGCCCTTTAAAGGCAATCTTTCTTTTTGGTGTAATATGCTAACCGCATTGGGAATTATTATCGCGCTTATCATTGTGCTGTCACTGCTGGCCTTATTCATTCCCATGGTCATCATTGGCAAAAGCGAGAACAAGGATTTTAGAGGCCGCTTTAAGTGGGGGATATTTACATTCTCCGAGGAGGACGATTATTCATCCCTCCATATCGGTAAATGGAATGTATACCGCAAAAAGAAGAAAGAGGATGAAAAACGCCCGGCCGATTTTTCTCCTGATGAACTTATACCGGAAAAAATCGTTTCCGAAACCGCGGAAAAGCCATCGGAGAAGAAAAACCGGAAGCTGAAAACGATTATCTCCCGCTGGGAAACCGCCTATATGCTCCTATCGAAATTGACGGAATTGTTAAGAAGGATCATAATGGGGATAAGAATCGAAACCCTGCGGCTCGAAGTCAGGGATTTTCCATCGGAACCACACCTGGCCGGTACCTGGTACGGTTTCTATTATGCGGCCGTCTATCCCAACCTGCCCTCTAATATAACCGTAATTTACGAACCCTTCGAAAAATCTGAAATTAAGGCAAAAACCGAAACCCATGTCGAAATTTACCTTTACAGGATATTGCTTTCCCTCCTGTGGTTTTTAATAACTGTTCCAAAACTTGAAACAATCGGCTTCATAAGGTCGTTAAAAAAGACTTGATAAGTGTCGAAAATATGAATGGAGGAAATTATGAACAGCAAATTAGATGACTTGATGAGATCTATCGTCGGAGAACTTCGTTCCATGGCGAAATCGGAGACGGTTGTTGGCCAGCCGATAACCGCGGGCAAAAATACTGTCGTGCCCCTCTGCAAAGTCAGCGTCGGTTTCGGCGCGGGCGGCGGAGAAGGCGAAAAGAACACGTCCGAAAAAGGATTTGGCGGCGGCGGAGGCGGCGGAGCAAGCATCGAACCGGTCGCTTTTATCGTTATATCCGATGATAGAGTATCCCTTCTCTCAACCAAGGGCAAAAAATATGAAGACCTTTTAAGCATGATCCCCGATGCCATCAAAGGCGTAATAGACCTTGCAGGCGGTTCAAAAAAGGGCAAGGGCAAAGGCTTTAAGGATAACCCCGAGGAAGAGGAAAGGGATAAAGACAGCGAAATTTAGCTCAAGCGGACAAATTACTATGAAAAAAACAGCAATAATTCTCGCCGCGGGCAAGGGCAAACGGATGAAATCGGAGCTTCCCAAGGTACTCCATAAGATTCATAACCGCCCAATGGTTGAATACGTAATCGACAACGCCCGCACGGCCGGCTATGACAAACAGATACTGGTAATCGGGCATAAATACCAGCAGGTGATGGAAACACTCAAAGGCAAAGATGTAGAATTCGCCGTCCAGGAAGAGCAATTAGGTACCGGGCACGCGGTCAGTTGCACCCGGGATAAATTCGATAGTTTCAGTGGTGAAGTGCTGGTTCTCGCCGGCGATATGCCGTTGATCAGCCCGGAAACAATAAAAAAGCTATCCGATTACCATCAAAAAATCGGCGCGGCGGCCACTGTATTAAGCGTAAATCTTCCTGATCCCACCGGTTACGGGCGGATTGTCCGCGATGAAAATGGCAGTTTTCTTGAAATTGTTGAGCATCGCGACGCCGGCCCTCAACAGCTGGAAATAAAAGAAGTTAACACCGGCATAATCTGCTTCGACTGCCTTAAATTGTTCTCGGTACTCGAAAAAATCGACTGCGACAATGATCAAGAAGAGTATTACTTAACCGACAGTATCGGTATTTTTGTGCGGGAGAACGAAAAGGTGGCCGCAATACCTGCCGATGATTACCGTGAAGGAATGGGAATTAATTCTGTTGAACAGCTCAAGGAAGTCGAAGCACTGATGAGCAGTGTTTAAAAAGTTATTGACTTTCGGGTGGCTAAAGATTAGACTTTGAGTGAACTTTAGGCGCTTTTATTCGTTTTATAAATTAAAGGATGTTAAACCGCCTTTGGAAATTATTGGAGATTGATTATGAATAAAACCGGAATAATATTGGTATTAGCGTTGTTTGCGTTTTTTTGCGTTGGGAACAGCGTAATTGCCCAGCCCTACGCCGATAGCGGCAAAAAGGACTATCTGTCCGGTATTGCCCAACCGGGATTGTCGATAATCGATCCCAGCAGGATAAGTACGTCGCACAGCTATTCGTTTTCATATTTCTCGAGCAATGGCCATTCGGGAAGCGTGGGGATGCTTATGAATTCGATTGAATACCGCGTATCCGATCCCCTGAAGATTATATTGAATTTAGGGGTGTTGCATAATCCCTCGGCGTTTATCGGACAGTCTTCCAATGGATTATCTCCGACAATTATGCCGGGTATCAACGTCCAGTACAGGCCATCGGAGAATGTATATTTAATGATGAATTTCGAATCCATTCCCGCCGGTGCGGGTTATGGATACGGTTACCCGGGCTATTATGGATATTCACCCTACTTATGGGACAGACGGTAGTAAAAAAACTCTCGGGCTTTATTCGGTCTTTTCATATTATAAAACAGAAATACAATCTAAGGAGATAATTTCATTCGCACGGGGATTTAAGCCCGCCATTCAGTAAATGGTTAAAACCACGCGTAATAAAAGAAAAACATCCCAAGCAGAGAAACCCCGGATACTGAGGATAACAGCTATCGCGGTAGGCGTGTTAGCTGTTTTCGCCATTATCTACCTGGTATCCACATTCCGGCAGGTAACTGTATCGCCGGGTTCTTTTCTGGATAAAGATGTAATCCGGGTTCAGGTTCTCAATGGTTGCGGGGTGCCCGACCTGGCCACCAGGGTCGGAGATAAAGTTCGCGATATTTCCAACGAGGATATTACCTTTGATGTAGTTGAAGTTAAAAACGCTCCCGTTTTCGGATTCGAACGGACCCTGGTGGTTTCACGGAGATTATCGCCGGAGGCGGCGGAATTAATCGCCCGGGAATTGAGCCTTGATGATATGATACTTACCGAACGTCTTACCCACAATCCCCTGGAAATCGATGTAACTGTCGTAGTGGGAAGCGATTATAAGGAGTTAGGCATATAGCGACCAACGAAACAGCGAAAAAAGGCAATCTTACAGAAAAAAGTTCCAAACTTGCGCCCAAAAAACTGGCACAAAAGGCCGCGAAGTCTGCGTTATCCAAAAAGGCGATCGACATACGCATCCTGAATTTGAAAAAGCTCTCCGATGTCGCCGATTATTTCGTAATATGCTCCGGCGATGTGGGACAGCACGTCAAGGCGATTGCCGATGAAATTACCGAAAATCTTCGCGAAGGCGGAATTAAACCGTGGCATTCCGAAGGCTATGGAAATACTAATTGGATTATACTTGACTTCATTGACGTAGTTGTGCATATTTTCCATAAGGATGCTCGGGCATTCTATGATTTGGAAGGACTATGGGGCGATGCGCCAACCGATTATATCGGCGAAGGATAGGACAATTAGCTTAAGACGGGATTAAGTGGTTTTATAAATACCTTGCCATTTACCGCAGGGGCGAACCTCTACCAATCTATAAAGAAATAAATTAATCAGGAGTAAGTATATGGATATTGTTGAGTTAAAGGGAAAAACCATTTCCGAATTACTCACACTGGCCGAAGAACTGCAAATCGCGGGTTGCAGCGGCCTGCGAAAACAGGACTTGATTTTCAAGATACTGGAGGCGTTTACAGAGAAAAACGGATTGATTTTTGCCGAGGGAGTGCTTGAAGTTCTTCCTGAAGGCTACGGATTTCTCCGTTCGCCGGACTATAATTATCTGCCGGGACAGGATGACATCTATGTCTCCCCTTCGCAGATTAAGCGGTTCGACCTTAAAACGGGCGACACGGTCTCCGGGCAGGTACGACCCCCAAAGGATTCGGAACGCTATTTCGCGCTCTTAAAAATCGAAGCTGTAAACTTCGAGAACCCGGAAATTTCGAAGCATAAAACTCTCTTCGATAATCTCACTCCTTTATTCCCGGAAGAGAAAATCAGGCTGGAGACAAATCCAAAGAATTACACTACCCGCATCATCGACCTTCTCGCGCCAATTGGAAAGGGCCAGAGAGCGTTGATAACTTCACCGCCCAAAGCCGGCAAGACTATCATGCTCCAGCAGATAGCAAACGCGATAGTTGAAAGCTCTCCGGAAGTTATTATCATGATCCTGCTTATTGACGAGCGCCCGGAAGAGGTTACCGATATGGAACGTTCGGTAAGGGGCGAGGTTATCGCCTCAACCTTCGATGAACCGGCCGAACGGCATGTCCAGGTTTCGGATATGGTAATCGAAAAAGCAAAAAGACTTGTTGAACATGGTAAAAATGTGGTTATCCTGCTCGATTCCATAACCCGCCTTGCCCGCGCCCACAACTCGGTTGTTCCCCATTCCGGAAAGATTCTCTCCGGCGGTGTTGATTCCAACGCGCTTCATCGTCCCAAGAGATTCTTCGGAGCGGCCCGCAACATCGAAGAGGGTGGTTCTTTAACCATTATCGCTACGGCTCTTATTGAGACCGGAAGCAGGATGGACGAGGTAATTTTCGAGGAATTCAAAGGCACCGGCAACATGGAGCTGGTATTGGACCGCAGGCTCTCCGACCGGCGTATTTTCCCGGCTATTGACATCACCCGCTCATCCACCCGGAAAGAGGAGCTGTTGATACCGGAAAGCGACTTGAAGCGTATATGGATACTGCGCAAGCTTTTAACAGAGATGAACCCGGTGGAGGCCATGGAATTCCTGTTGGAGAAAATGCGCGGCACCAAGTCCAACAGCAAATTTATCTCGGCAATGAGCGGATAGGAGGATAAAGAATCTAATGTAAGACAACCTGTTGTAATTCCACAACTTACAGCCCACCGAACAGGAATTTCCAGAATCCGACATTTTTAGCTAAATCGAGGAACATATCCACTCCGGGGAAAGCTTATATATATTGTAAGAAATAGTGTTAGATGAACCCCATAAGCGGTAGAATTTGCTTGACGTGTTATTTTATTGCCTTATATTGTAGTCAGCCGATCATGGAATTCGGAGGGGAAGGTGGCCCTCTTGGTTCCATTTTTTATTATGGGTACTAAGGTTACTTAAACATGTTATCAGATGTAAACTACCGGAGAAGGTATGCATATCATTAATTTCAGGAAGAGTTTATCTACGTTTATCCTCTTAATTGCCGCTTTTACGGCGATTTCTTGTTTCAACGGATGTACAAAAGAAAAAACGGTGGTCTACCGCGAGTTAGAACGACCGGGGGCAATCACCAAGATTTCGCCGGTAAATGGCGATACGATTCGCACATCCCCGGCTACGCTGGTATGGAAATCTCTCGATGAAGCGGCTTCTTACCAGGTCCAGGTCGATAATTACTACAGTTTCCAGTCGATTATTATCGATACCACGGTTACCGACACCAGCTGGACAATGCCGTCGGATATGGACGATGACCGTTATTACTGGAGAGTGAGAGCCAAAAACCAAAACGATGTTTGGGGCGACTGGTCCGATGAATCGGTATGGGATTTCCTGTACAATGTTCTTCCTTCGCCTGTCAGCCTGGTTAGTCAGACTTACACCTATGGATACGCGCAGGATGTTTTTGTCGTTAATAGCCGCAACCGGGCTTATGTCGCCGATGGGCAGGCCGGGATGACCATTCTGGATATCACCAGCAAATCTTCCCCGGATATTATCGCCAACATGGCCGAGGTGCAGGAAAATGATTTCGCCCAGGGAATTTACATCGCTCCCGGCGATTCCTTTGCCTATGTCGCCGACATGGACGGCAAAATACCGGTATTCTCCATCAAAGAACCCTTCGATTCAATTCCATACGTGGGCAACCTCGGACAGCATCAAAACACAGAGGATATCACCGGAAGAATAATCAACGACTCCCTGTATGTCATCGCTGTTTCCTCGAGTAGCCGGCGAATGGTACAGTTCTACCCGGTTCCATACGATTCGCTCTACGGGCCGATTTTAAACTGGTTCCGGTTCCAGACTTACATGGTTTCCGATTGCAACGGCCTCGATTTCCTCCAGAACGATTCTAATTACCTTGCGGTAGCCGCCAATGAACTCGGGTTGCAGATACTCGATATCTCCGGACTGCCGGCTTATGAAACACCGCCCCAGCCCGTCGGATGGGTGGATTTCCCCGGCAAGGCGCTCTCGGTCTTTGTTCGGGATACAATCGCCTATGTCGCCGCCGACAGGGAAGGATTGTGGATTTGCAATGTTTCCTCAGCGACCGCTCCCGATACCATTTCCAATTTCAATACCGCTGGACGCAGTAAAGACGTGGTGGTGGTCGATTCTTTCGCGTTTATCGCCGATGGCGCGGATGGATTGAAAATAGCCAACATCTCCGACCCGGCCAATCCTACATTCGTGGCCGCCCATGACACTCCTTATGCCTATGGAATATGGGGCGATGAGAACTATATCTACCTGACCGACCGCGACTGGGGATTGCTTATTTTCGCTTATGAACCCTGATGCTCTTCTATAGATAAATTTCCGCCGGAGCGGCATTCAATACCGGCTCCGGCTTTGAGTATATTATGAATTGAAAATTGAGTTTGTTATAAATTACCAATGAAGGAGAAAGTTATGGTAAAAACTGTGGGAACAGTATTATCAGTTTTGGCTTTGATAGCGTTAATATCCGCCGGACCGTCATACGGGGCTTCCGGGTTGACTGTCAAATCCAGCTTAGAGCAGATCGATGAAACATACCTGCAATGTCATCAACTCGGAAATAGTTCCACAGCATTAAATTTGGACCTGAAAGGAATCGCCGAAACTCCCGTGGAGGTCTCCGGTAACAATTACCAGAAAATCCATGTTCCCGCCGGAGATTATATTACGGCCGGTTCAATGGCGGAAGTAGGGAATCCGGACCTGCCCGTATATTCAACATCCTTAATTATTCCCAACAATGTTGGCGTTGAGATCAGGATTAATTCAGTATCGTATGAAACTCTCGAAAACTATGATATCGCCCCCGTACAGTACCCCCATATTGAGGGGGAAGACAACCATGCCCAACCGTTTGCCTTTAATGAAACAGTTTATAATTCCAATACATTCTATCCCGAACAACTGGTTTCTGCTTCCGACCCGGTTATTATGCGCGATTTCCGGGGAGTCACGGTTACTGTCAATCCCGTCCAGTATAACCCGGTTACCAGACAGTTAAGAGTGTACACCGATATAGATTTCGACGTGGTTTATTCCGGCACTAACCCGGTAAACCCCGCGCCGGTACAGCGCGATTATATCTCCGATGCGTTCCGGCCTCTTTATAAATCGACATTCGCGAATTTCGATCAGCTTTACGGCGACCTCCCCTCGAAAAGGGGCGGATACCTTATAATCACCCATGACGCTTTCGTCGATTCGCTTACCGAGTTCGCCGACTGGAAACATCACAAGGGTTATGATGTCAAACTGGTCAAGCTCTCTGATATCGCCTCTAACCCGTCATCTTACCATATCTTCAATTATATACAGGACGCCTATACCACGTGGGAATTTCCCCCTGAATATGTAGTCCTGGTTGGCGATGTTACCATGCCCGTTGGAAGCTTCCCCGACTACAGCTACAGTTACTATACCTCCGACCACAAGTATGCCTGTGTGGATGGTAATGATTTCTTCCCCGACCTGTTTATCAGCCGTATGGCTATCGACACCGACAGGGAACTTCATTGGTTACTGCAGAAAACTTTGCGTTATGAACAATCCCCGGCATCGCCGGGAGACGGATGGATGCGCAGGGGTTTGAGCGTGGCTGGCAATATCTATGCTTTTACCCCGAGGCTTACGACCCTATGGGTACGCGAGCAGATGTTCCAGAACGGTTTCACCCAGGTCGACACCTGTTTCGACTGGGGTAGCGGGGCGCCGATTCAGACCATACGCGACGCCCTCAATGCCGGAGTGAACATTGTCGCTTACCGTGGATGGGCGGGACCGTCCGGCTGGTACAATCCATCGTACCATACCTATGATTTGAATAATATCACCAACGAATACCGGGGCGGCATTATGACCTCCATCGTATGCGGAACCGGGCATTATGGTTCCAGCACCGATCCATGCTTCGGCGAAGTCTGGATAAGGGGCGGCTCATCTACCGAACCCCGCGGGGGTGTCGCCTTTTTTGGAGCAACTGACACCGGAACCCATACCGAATGGAATAACCCGATTATGGTGGGATTCTACTGGGGGCTTTTCAATGAGGATTTAACCAATTTCTGCCAATCGATGGTCAGGGGAAAAATAAGGCAGTACAACACCTTCCCCACCCACAATCAACCCGGCGGAACCGTCGAGAAATACTTCCATACATATAACGCCCTCGGCGACCCCGAGGTCAATGTATGGCGCGGGACTCCGGACCCTATGCAGGTACAATATGACGAGGAAATTACTGTCAGTACTAATTACCTCGGGGTTCAAGTTTATGATTCCGAGCGTATGGCTTTGAAAGACGCCTACGTCTGCCTGCTAAAATCGGCGGGCGGCGAAGATGAGATATTCTCCGTGGGCAAAACCGACGAGTCCGGTTATGTGTTGATTCCATTCGATACTAATCCCACGCCGGGCGATATCGATATCACGGTTACCCACAGAGATTTTCTCCCCCACATGAACACGGTACCGGTTACAGCTCCGGATGTGAGCGTTGGTTTCACCTCCTATTCTATTGACGACGATAACAACGGTTATTCCCACGGCAACAGTGACGGCGAAGCCAATCCGGCCGAATATATCGAGCTGACCTTGACCGTAATTAACAACGGCACCAACCAGGCAACCGATGTATCGGGCACATTGAGCATCAGCGATGAATACGGAGAAGTTTTATCCCCAGCGGGTAGTTTCGGTGATATTCCCGCGGGCGGCTCGGCGCCATCGACCGAACCTTTCGTAGTCATGGTTTCCAGGGACTGCCCCAGCGGTTACATGCTCCCCTTCGAGTTGACCCTTTCTGACAATGGCGGCAACCAGTGGAAATCAGTCGCCGAAATCGAAATTGCCAGCCCGGCATTGATGGTCAGCGGTATTACCATAGACGACGCTTCCGGAAACGGTAATGGGATTCTCGACGGCGGCGAAACGGCTTCTGTGGTGCTTGATATTACCAACAACGGTACCGGCGACGCCTTAGCACTGGAAGCTCTGCTGGACACCGATGATGCCTACATCGAAATATCCGACAACATCGGCGCGTTTGGCGATATCGGGTCCGGTCAGACCGGCGATAACAACGCTGACAGGTTCACCATTTACGCCGACAGCGATATATTCGAGGGGCGCGTATGCCATTTCAAAGTTAAAGCCACCAGTTCTACTGGTATGGAAGTCAGCGTGCCATTTTCCATCGAGATCGGCAATAGAACCTCCAACGACCCGACCGGCCCCGACAATTACGGTTATTTCGTTTACGATAACACCGACACCGATTATTCGGAAGCTCCCGTTTTCGACTATGTCGATATCAGCGGTATGGGCACCCGGGTAGCTAACGGCGATGATGTTACCGACCTGGTCAACTTGCCCTTCGATTTTGTTTATTACGGAGACACTTATACCGCTATAGGAGTTAGCTCCAATGGTTTCGTAGCGGTGGATACCGCGTCGTATGATATGCAGGGTAATATGTGGGCGCTTTTCTACAACTGGCCCATTCCCGATCCAGGCGGTTCCGGCGGCCAGATTTCTCCTTTCTGGGATGACCTTACCGGAGCCAGCGGGGGCGGAATCTACTATTACTACGATTCACCCAATAACCGCTTTATTGTCGAATGGCATGATATCCGCACCCGGTGGGATTACGGTTCCGCTTATGAAACCTTTGAATTAATTATCTACGACAAGGATTTCTATCCGACCCAGACGGGCGATTGTATGTTCGCTTTCCTCTACGATGATATTACCGACAGCGACAGCGATGAAAACTATTCATCGGTAGGATTCGAGAGCTTCGAGGAATACGATGGCATTCAATATGCCTTCTGCAACAGGTATGCTGACGGTTCGGCAACATTGCAGGATGGACGCGCCCTGCTTATCACCACCAATACCGGGAGAGGTTCGCTTGACGGCAGAGTAACCCTTTCCGGCAATCCCAACAATTCCGGAGTCAAGATAATGACTTCTACCGGGCAGAAAGGTCATACCGACTATTTCGGCAACTATTTTATCAGGGACGCCGAAACCGGTTCAATCGACCTCCAATTTACCAAAAGAGGCTATTTCCCGGAAACAGTTGAAGGCGTCAGCGTGGTCGGCAATACTATCTCTATGGTTTCCGAAACAGAGCTTCAGGAAGCTCCCCTTCCCCAGAGCCTTTCTCTCAGCGGCGGGGGCGACCATATTGTATTAAACTGGCTCGAAGCCGGTCCTTCGGCCATCGGTTACGACCTGTACCGCAGTGAATTCGAGAATGGGATATTCGTCAAATTAAATGATGACCCCATCGATGATTTGACTTACAGCGATTACAATGTAATTCCCGACCGCGAATACTGGTACTACGCCGAAGCGGTTTACAGCAATGCTTACAGCAACGCTTCGAACATGGTTCATGGCAGTACCAGCACCACGGGTATCGGCGAAAATGATAATATACTACCTACCGAATTCGCTTTGAAACAGAATTACCCGAATCCGTTCAACCCGACTACGGTCATCGAGTACGCATTGCCTGCCGATGCCAATGTGAACCTGTCCATCTACAACCTGATGGGACAAAAAGTAGTTACACTTGTTGATGGAATTCAGCAAGCCGGTTACAAGAGCGTGGTCTGGGATGGAAACAGCCAGTACGGCATCAGGGTCTCTTCCGGAATCTATTTCTATAGAATTGAAGCAGGAAGCTTCAATCAAACCAAACGGATGATGTTACTGAAATAATCGTCATTCCCGCGTGTGGTTTGATGAAAAACTATCCAGCAGTGCCCGGCAGGTCTCATGACCTGCCGGGTTCGGCTAAGGCGGAGAATTATTAATCGACAAAATGAGATTAGTCGCGGTTAGCTTACTCAGGAGGAAATTATGCATTTTGATGGAAACGTCAGTGCGTGTCAAATTGTTATCAAATTTGAGGTAAGTAGCAACCGTATTATCATAGAGAACCAGGAGGAGAAATGAAACGCCCCATCAGTTTTTGTTGCGCGGTATTGACTGCGGTATTCATGACAGCGCTCGGTTATGCCGGGGAAGTGAAACTTAGCGAAAGAGGAGAACCGGCTGATATCTCTTACACAGGCACCAGCCATAGCTTCAGCGGCGAGATAGAAATCGGAAAAATTGACGTAAGTGAACCGATGGAAATCGATGGCATAAGTTACAAATCTATCGATATACCACTGGCGAGTGAAAAACTTCACAGCGGAGCTGTCGCCGAGGTCGGCGAAGCCATGCTTCCCACGCTGACCTGTTTTTATGCCGTTCCGCCTGATGGCGAAATCGATGTTTCTATAACTTCGGTGGAGACAAAAGAGATTGAAAACATCTCCGTAGTTCCCGCTCCCCAGACTATCGTCCGCGACAATGGCGAAGATATCGAGATATCCGCTTCCGATGACTATTATTCAAAAAATTTAAGCTACCCGAACCGCGTTTACGAAATCAGCGACGGCGGCACCATGAGGGATTTCCGTATTCAGGCGGTAACCTTTTACCCGGTTTCCTATAATCCGGTTAAGAAAAGCATCGAGGTCGCTACCAATATCCGCTTCGATGTAAACATCTCCGGCGGCGGTTTTCTCCCCTCGGGAAACAACAACAAAGTTTCCGAGGCGTTTCTCCCCTTCTATCAAAAATATCTCTCCAACCCGGACCTGTTGGACACGGTTGAACCGCTCCGGGGCAAATACTGGATAATAACCCATGATGATTTCTATGTGGACCTTCTTACTTCAGGTTTTACCGAGTGGAAAAACCGCAAAGGTTTCGACGTTGTGGTCACCAATCTCTCCGAGATAAGTTCGAACCCGACATACCAGAATATCCGGCAATACATGGAGGACCAGTATCACAACTGGGATATAAAACCCGATTACGTCCTTTTAGTCGGTGATGTGCGTATGCCCGGCGGTAAATCATTCCCCGCCCTGCATTATTACCATGATGACCCCAACCCGTATTACGAAGGCGACGGCGTTTCCGACAGCCATTATTCATTCCTCGACGGCGATGATTATTTCCCCGACGTACTCCTGGGCAGATTTCCAGTCAACAATACTACCGAACTGGAAACCGTGATTTACAAAACCCTGTCCTATGAAAAAGACTGTTACCTCGATGAAACCGATTGGTACACACGCGCGGTAGTCTCCGCTGGGCAGTCATCGAATCCATACTATAATAACTTTGTCTCCTCCCGATTAACTGTCCTGCTAACCCGTGATATGATGCTTGCTAACGGTTATACCCAGGTGGATACCCAGTTCGCGTATTCATCTGATTGGGTGCCTCCCGACACGGTTGTCCGGGCTATCAACGACGGCGTTACCTATGTCAACTACCGCGGTTGGGGACGCCAGGATGGTTGGTACACCCCGGGTTTCGATGTTATCTATTGCCGGAACCTGAATAACGGCCGCAAGTACGCGTACATGACCGCCGTTACCTGCGCCGTGGGTGATTTCGAGTATGATGAAGGCCTCTGCGAAGTATGGCTTACCGCCGGGCAGGAAAAAGGCGGTATCGCTTTCACCGGCAACGCTAACTGGAACGGCCACAGCAAATGGACCAACTCAATCGACGCTGGTATCTACTGGGGATTATTTGAGGACAGCCTGCTGACCACCGCTCAATCGCTCCTCAACGGCAAGATGACCCTCTATGCCGCTTTCCCCATGGACCGCGCCCCCGAAGGTCAGTGCGAATTTTATTTCAATACATATAACATGGTCGGCGATCCCGAGTTAAACCTATTCACCGGCCAACCGGGTATATTCGACACCGATTACCCCTCAACCGTTTCCACCGGTGTCAATTTCCTGCATCTCGATATCGTTGATAACAACGGCGCCCCGGTGGAAGGAGCCATGGTCTGTGCCTTAAAATCGGGAGAGGTCTTTGAAAGGCTTTTCAGCGATGCTTCCGGCGGAGTGGATATCCCCTTCGAGACCATCAGCTCCGGCGAATTGAAAATTACATTAACCAAGCGCAACTACGCCCCGCAGTATTTCGATATTCCCGTACAGAACGAGGGCAAATTCGTGGGATACCTATCCCATGCCGTCGATGACGACAACAACGGCGCGTCTCACGGCAACGGCGATGGCGTACTCAACCCCGGAGAAACCGCCGAGTTAAATATCACCCTTAAAAACTTCGGCACGTCCCAGAACGCTGTCGGTGTCAGCCTGCAGGCCGTCTCACTCGCTGAAGACATCACCGTACAGAGCGGCGCTGTCAATTTCGGGACTATAGCCCCCGGAGCAAGCGCGTCCGGCGATACCCCGGTGGTAATCTCCCTGTTGAACTCAACGGCACATAACACAACCGCCCTTTTACGTCTCGATATATCCGAACAATCGGAATCCTGGCAATCATCCCTGCGGGAGAATGTGGAATCATATTACATCAACATCCGCGACATGATTATCGATGACGCTTCCGGGAATAACAATGGTATTCTCGACCCGGGCGAAACAGCGAATATTCACCTTAATATTATCAACGATGGCACTGTCAATGCCGAAGGGCTGAACGCGTCGATACAGTCGCCCGACAACCTCATCACCATAATCGATGGCGACATCTCCATCGGCAACCTTAACGCCGGAGGAGAAATTCCCCAGACCTCCGAAGCCTTTTCTATCTCAGCGCACCTCGATATTCATCCGGGCGCTTTGTTTAACATGCCGGTAAATTTCGCAACTGCCCCGGGAATCGCCCAGAATTCATCAGCGGGACTTACCGTGGGCACGGTGAACTCATACGACCCGATCGGACCCGACAACTACGGTTACTACTGCTATGACAACACCGATGTGCTCTACAGTGAACACCCGGTTTATGAGTGGATCGAAATCGAGGACAGCTGGGATGAGCTGGATATAAATGATGACACAACCATTGAGGTAAACCTGCCCTTTACCTTCCAGTACTACGGTCAGGAATATGACCATATCAGCGTATGCGACAACGGTTATATAGCGTTCGGCAGTACCTGGTGGGCCAACTTTTACAACTGCCACATACCCGCTCCCCAGAACGCTCCCGCACAGCTCTCCGCTTTGTGGAACGATTTCAAGAATACCAATGAACGTACCGTGGTGAAATATCACTACGATTCCCAGCGGGATGCCTTTATCATCGGATGGAAAGAACAGATGTTCCGCGACAATTACCGCCGTCAGACATTTGAAATTATTCTGTATAACCCCGTGACCCATCCGACATCAACCGGCGATGGAATTATAGTCTATCAGTATAATAACATAAGCTATTTTACCTCTTCCTCGGTTGGAATCACGTCTCCGGATAAACAAGATGGAATTATGTACTTTTTTGAAGGCGAGGATATCGCCGGCTCAGCAGGCCTGGATAACGGCAGGGCGGTTAAATTTACCACGGAGGAAGGCATGACTCCTGTCGCCGAAGATAATGAAACCCTTCCGCTTAGAACGGCATTGAAATCGAATTACCCCAACCCCTTCAACAATTCCACAGCAATTCAGTACACTATCGCCTATGAAGGGGCGGTAAAACTCGAAATTTTTAACTTGCTTGGACAGAAGGTAAATACACTTATTGATAAAGAAATGCCTGCCGGAGAGCATGTTTACAACTGGGATGCCTCACGGCAGACATCGGGAATTTATTTTATCAAACTGACGACGGCTGACTATGCCGAAGTTAAAAAGGCGGTGTTGATAAAATAGGAAAGCTAAAACACGGTCCCGCTTCCACCGGGGTCCTGATCACAACCATTATTCTCCTCATAGCCCTGTTATCTCCGGGTGACGGTCTCGGACTGCAAAAGTTTCCGGATAAATACCATACCGTCCTCGAAGTGAACACGGAGATGGACTCCCTCGCCAGGGAATATCCCGACCTCTTTTACATGGATATCCTCGGGTACGGTACCGAGTACGGTGAACCTATATGGTATATGAAAATTTCGGACAATCCCGAAATTGACGAGGATGAACCGGCCATACTACTGCATGGTTGCATGCATGCCGATGAAATCCTCAGCACGGAAGTACTGATGCATTACCTCAAGGATTTTTCCCGCCGTTATAACGAAAACGACCCCAGAGTTCTCAACTGGGCGCGGGGTCTGGAAATTTATGTCATACCCATCCTCAACGTTGAAGGACATAAAGTGGTGGAGGATGGAATTACCTGGTGGCGGAAAACATGCCGGGACAATAATCTTAACGGAGTTTTCGACACCCTCATGGACGGAGTCGACCTCAATCGCAACTTCTCCCTCGGATGGTCCGGCGGGCCGGCAGACACTTCCGACTTTTTCTATCGCGGCCCATGGCCCTTCTCCGAGTCCGAAGCACAGGCGATTCGTGAGCTTTCCTACCGGAAAAAATTCATAATAGCCATCGATTATCACAGCCCTACCTACGGCAGACCCGAGGTAGTTTATTATTCATGGAACCGCTCCGAAATGGGCGGTCTTGCCGTTGACCACAAGATGTTGCTGGACGCGGCTCATAATTTCGCGACCAGTATCCTTAAAGACGACGGTATCAACCCCTATGATTACTCTCAAAGCAGCGCTGGAAACGGTTACCACCGGATGTGGCAGTACAACCGCTTCGCCGCTATAGCATTCACCTGCGAAATATCAGACACCACAATCCAGGATACATCCATGGTCGATATGATATGTGAACATCATATTCCCGGAATCGAATATCTGATGGACCGCGCTTTAGGCACCGGATTGAACGGTCTGGTTACCGATGCTGAAACCGGGGAGCCGGTATGGGCCGAGGTTAAAATCCTGCAGGCATATCATCCGAATATGGCCCGCAGGTTTACAATCCCTGAAACCGGACGTTACCGCCGCCTGCTCCTGCCCGGTATCTACACCCTCGAAGTCGAAGCGGATGGATACCGGACTAAAAGATTCTATAACCTTACGGTCCATGGGGATGGTTCGACCATCTTCAATGTTGAGATGGAACCGGGGCGTTTGTATACTGGTGTAGATGAGATTTATCTTCCTGACGGGTTAGCGCTTAAACAAAACTACCCGAATCCATTCAACGCCCGCACGACCATCGAATATACCGTGGGACCCGCCGATTATTCCGAGATACTAAAGCGGGAGTTCCCGGTAAATCTGGCTGTATATAATTTGCAGGGGCACAAGGTAACCGAACTGATAAATAATATTCAACATCCCGGTACATATTCAATCACCTGGGATGCTAAAGATAGACATGGCAATCCCCTCTCTACGGGGGTTTATTTCTACCGTTTAGAAGTTGGAAATTCGCCGAATCGGATTGAAACTCGCAAGATGCTACTCGTGAAATAACAACGGGGTTAATGATATGTTTAAGAAAACGACAACATTGTTCCTTTCATTGCTATTTATATGTTCATTCGCGTATTCAGAAGAACTGCCCGAGCGCTACCATACCTATCAGGAGGTAGCCGACACTCTGGCGATATTAGGTTCGCTGTATCCGGAGGCTGTCTATGTTGATACCATGGGCTACTCCCAGAGGGATTCCCTGCCCATGCTCCGGGTAAAACTATCCGACAATCCTGCTGTGGATGAAGACGAACCGGCGGTTTTCCTCTGTGGGGGAGTTCACGCCGATGAAGTTTTAAGCGTGGAAGTAACCATTAATTTTGTCTATGATTACCTCGCCAATTATGCCGAACATACTCCCCAGGTAATGAATTACTGGCGTGAGATGGAAGTTTTCGTGGTTCCATTCATAAACCCGGAGGGGCATACCGTTGTCGAGGGCGGCGATCTTCAATGGCGCAAAAATAAAAGCGACAACGACAGCAACGGCGTTTTCGATATTCACGACGGCGTGGACAACAACCGCAACTACGATTTCGGATGGGAAATCGATACCGATCCCAGCGCCACCACCCCGGAAAGCCTGATGTTCAAAGGCTTCTCACCTTTCAGCGAATCGGAAAACCGGGCGATGAGGGAATTCGGCTGGAAATACCGTCCGCTGGTAGCTATCGATTATCATTCTCCCACCTATGGCCGCTCGGAAGTCGCCTATTACCCCTGGTACTGGTACCCGAACCAGGGAGGCAATGGATTCTCGCCTGACGAACAGTTGATGCACAATATCTGCGATGACTTCTGCGGCCTTATCGTCAACGACGCCCACGATTCCACTTATGAAGCGCGAAGGGCGCTGGTTAACAAGGGCGATTTAAAAACCTACTTCTACGGAAATTTCGGCTCTATCGCTTTTACAGTGGAAATTTCCGATACAACGATCCAGGACCCCGAAATGATCGACGACATCGTCGAACGTCATCTGCCGGGTCAGTATTATCTCCTCGACCGGGCGATGGGACCGGGCATTACCGGCGTAATCCGCGACTCGGTTACCCTTGAGCCAATTGAAGCGGAAGTCCAGGTAGCTCAGCATATTAATCCGGATATTAACCCGAGGCTTTCCCGCCCCGATTTCGGGCGCTACCGCAGACCGCTGGCCCCGGGAACATATACATTGACCTTTATAAAAGAAGATTATTACAGCCAGACCAAAAACGGGATATCTGTCGGAGCGGATGAACCAACCGAGGTAAATGTCCTTCTCGTCCCGCTCTTTCCCCGGCCTCCCGCGCCTGAATTGCTGTATCCCGGGTACGGTGATACCGTCGAAGTAAATATCTTTGAACTTGAATGGGAAGATGTGGAGTTGGCAGAAAACTACCTGTTTGAGATTGCTTATGATTCTCTCTTCGACAGCCTTATCACCGCCGATTCCACCCTGGAAGATCCCCGCTACGAACTTATGAGCCCGCTCGAGAACGATATTTACTACTGGCGTGTCCGCGGCCACAACGAGAACGGCTGGGGACCATACTGCGCAACATCGATGTTCATCGTTGATACCCCCACCGACATCCGCGATGCTGAAACGGTACCGAGAGATTTTATTCTCCTGCAAAACTACCCCAATCCATTCAACGCTTCGACAGTCATTGCATTCGAAATTCTCGAAGAAGGACGGGTTTTCCTCGAAGTATACAACCTTCGTGGAAGGCTCATTGATACTCTCTTCAATGGCAACCTTAAACCAGGGCGTTATTCAGTGGAATGGGACGGTTCCGAATACTCCAGCGGCGTTTATATGTACCGTCTGAAGATGAATAAATATTATGATATGAAGAAAATGGTATTACTAAAATAACGATACTAAGGAGCGTGTTATGAAAACATTATTATCAACAATAGGGCTGTTAATTATCACATCGCTATCCTACGCGCAGGATGCCGGCGATATTATATGGGAATTCCAGGGTCCCGAAGACCATTGCGTTTGCGTATCATCCTTCTCAGATGTTGACGGCGACGGATACCCTGACGTAGTTGGCATCTGGGGAAATTCCGCTTACCAGGGCGATCACAACCTCTTCTGTCTTTCCGGCCCGGGCGACAATGGGGTACCCGAAGTCCTCTGGTCGGCAGGTCCCCAGGGAGGGGCTTCCTCCAGCGGCGGCTATGGCGACCAGTGCCTTGCCCGGTACGATGACATCGACGGCGATGATATCGATGAAATTATCCTCGGCACCGCCTGGGGCGGACGTTGCGCTTTTCTCATCAACGGCGTTAACGGTGAAACACGCTGGGTTTATGATACCTATGACAACCCTCCTTCCGGCTGGTGCTACAGCGTGGAGATGATCGGCGACCTGGACAATGACCAGCTCCCCGATATCCTTGCCGGATTCGGCTCGGATGCCGACGCCGCCGTGGCCCTCTCCGGGAACAGCGGGTCGGTTATTTGGAGTTTCGGCGCCAACGACGCCGTCTTCTCCGTCTCATCGATTAGAACTATCAACTACGACCCCTATCCTGAAGCAATAATCGGATGCGGCGACCTCTATGATGACCGCGTGGTATGTGTTAACGGTGGAAGCAGTGGCAACGGCGATGTCATCTGGGAATTCAGCACCGAAGAATCGGTATGGGATGTTGAAGGTTTCGTGGATGTCGACAATGATGGCCTGCAGGATATTCTCGCGGGTTCATGGTCCGAACTGGTTTACTGTCTCTCGGCCACCGACGGCGATGAAATATGGAGCCAGTCGGTCAATGAAAATGTAATGGAAGTAAAATCCGGGGGCGACCAGGATGGCGACGGTATCCCCGAAGTGCTGGTAGCCAGCTGGGCTAATGCCGTCTTTTCCCTCGACGGCGCTACCGGTATGATCTACTGGGTTACCCCCGTAGGAACCCACCAGGGCGGCGATGTATGGACCCTCGATAACTGCCCCGATGTTAACGGCGATGGTATCGACGATGTTATCGCGGGGAGCTTTGATGAAAACGTCTATATGATGAGCGGCTCCGATGGTGAAATTCTCTGGCAACGCCCCGTGGGCAACCGCCTGAAATCGGTTAGAGCAGCGGGTGACTTAAACGGCGACGGAAAATGCGATGTTATCGCCGGCACCCAGTACCTTTACAGCGGAGGCGGGGGACGGATGTTCGCCATCTCCGGCGGCACAGCTACATCGATTGACGACCCGAAACCATCACGTCCGGTTGAATTTTCGCTCCACGGCAATTATCCTAATCCATTTAATTCGTCAACCAACATCAATTTCACCTTGACCTATGGCGGCAAAGTAAATCTGTCAATCTACAATCTCGCCGGACAGGAAGTAACTGTGCTTCATGACGGATTCCTCCCCGAAGGGGTCCACAGCATCCGCTGGAACGCCAATGATATGCCCAGCGGCGTTTATTACGTGAATCTCAACCACCGCGGAAAAACATTAACCGGGAAGATGACATTGGTGAAATAAACCAAATTTCATGCATACGTAAAATGCCTCCCCAAATGGGAGGCATTTTTCGCAAAAACATTAGTACCCCCCCTATTTCACCAACACCGCCCTCGTCATCGATTGATAATCACCTGATGTAAGCCTCAGGAAATACACACCCGACTGTAAATCCGACGCGTTCCATCGAATCGTGTTATATCCCTTCGAAAAATCCTCGTCCACTAAAGAACATTCCTTCTGCCCGAGGATATTGTAAACATCAATACTGCATTTACCATCCTCCGGAAGATAAAACTCGAGATTTGCCGATGAGTTGAACGGATTCGGATACGCGGCTATCATGCTGTAATCAAGAGGAATCCCCTTCGGGTCATCATTAATGCCCGTAGGTACAAAGGGCACCGCCCCGCGGTCCTCACCGTATCTGCCGCTTTCAATAGCCGGCGAACCTTCCTGTAGACTGAAATCATAGTTTTCAGGGTCAACGAACATAGGGTCTTCATAAAGTTCTCCCGTACCGGGAACCGGGTCGATAGGTTCGACCGTCCATCCTCAGCCAGGGCAGTACTGGGCATAATTATAAAAATATATGTCATGGATTATATTATACCCTATATAGAATGGAATATTGTTCTCGATAGTAATAATCCCGTAACGGCAATCGGTGATTATATTGCTGTAAATTTCCCTTGGATTATCATTATCTTTGGTCTGGGTGTAAATACCCGCGGTATCCATAGCGGTGATTGTATTGCAGTATGCTTCCCCGCCGGCGAAATTGCGGTAGCAGATCCCGTAACCACCGCCGATAAACACGCATCCGGAAATATCCAGTTTGGAATTGTTGAAAACGATTATACTGGTCTGTCCGTTAGATCCGAAAATCCTGGCGCCGTTGCCTATAATGCGCACGGTAACATTATACGGGATAAACAAGTCGCCTTCATAGTCCACATCCGGATCCAGAGTGATATACTTCTCGTATTCCCCTCCCGGCCCGGCATTGTCATAAACCTCCTGAAGGCTTTGATACCCATAGGCGGTCGCGCCCGCCGTTAACATCAATAATACAAGCAGTCCTACTGCTGTTTTCCTCATTAAATCCTCCGGTTCTATAATAACGATTTACTAATTCCCAATTTTATTTAAGTACTGTTAATCTATACGAACTCTTCATATCGCCAAATTTCATAAGCACGAAATAAACCCCGGAACTTAAATTATCCGCCGTCAGGCGAATCGTATGTTCACCCGCGCTTCTCCATCCGTCAACGACTACCCCCTCTCTCTGGCCCAACAGGTTGAAAATCTCCAACCGGGTATATCCGTCACCGGGAAGGATGTATACTAATTTCGTGCCGGAGTTGAACGGGTTCGGGTACGAAGATAATATCCCCATTGCAATCGGTAAAATTCCACCATCTTCATCGACCGAAGTCGGCACATACGGCAACGCTCCCCGGTCCCCGCCATAACGCCCGCTTCCAACCGCCGGCGAGCCCGGCATCAAATGGAAATCGCCGTTTTCGGGGTCGGCCAGCATCGGGTCGTCGTAAAGTTCTCCCGTACCGGGAGTCGGCTCGAACGGCTCGATCGTGCCGCCTCAGCCGGGGCAGTAACCCGCGTAAATTAGATATGTCGTTTCATAAATGATATTATATCCGATATAAGTAGGCAGAAAATATTCGTTGGACCAGATTCCATAGAAGCAATCGGAGATGATATTGTTATAAATCTCCACATTCGGTTCATCGCGCTGTATGTATGTCTTTATACCCACGCTGTCCGCGTTATAAATTGTATTATTCCAGATGACCCCGTAGGAATTTTCACGGTAATTAAGCGCGTTATGCCCTCCTATCAGCACACACTCCCAAATATCGAGTCCGGAAGCATGAATCGAGATAAGGCTCCGGTGCGAACCGGCGTAAATCTTCGCGCCGCCCCCTACAATTCCCACGTAATCTCCGTTGCTGATTACCAGGTCACCTTCATATTCGATATCGGGGTCCAGGACGATAAACCTGTCATAACCCGCCCCCGCGCTGGCGTTATCGTATTCCTCCTGCAAGCTCTGATAAGCATACAGGTTAGAACCGCCCAGCAATACTATAACAATAGCCGATATGAACCATTTAAACATAATGAACTACCATACTACTCATGTTTCTATAAAATAAGCCCAAAGCGCGCCAAAGTCAAGCCCAAACCTAAAGTCAATTGTGCAGGGTATTTCAGTTGGCTATTGCGGAATTCCCTAAACTTCCTATATTTGTGTTAATAGAGATTAATAGTGAAACGAGGTATTTATGACCATATTCGACCTTCAAAAATGCCGCGAGATAGTCGCAGGAGACCGCACCATCCTCCGCGAGCTTTTCAACCCGTTAAAACAGGATTTGCAACTGCGCTGCAGCCTTGCCCATGCCCGCGTTAAACCGGGGCAGATTACCCGGCTTCATAAATTGAAAACTTCGGAAGTTTATTATATCCTCGAGGGTACGGGCGAGATGCATATAAATGACGAAACCGAGGCGGTTCATACCAATCAGGCTATCTATATCCCGCCCGGTTCACATCAGAGGATTAAAAACACCGGCGGTGGCGAACTGGTCTTTTTATGTATTGTCGATCCGGCATGGCGCCAGGAGGACGAGGAAGTGCTGGAGTAGAAACATTCGGATGTCATTCCCGCAATGGTGCCCCGGCGGATTCAAGAACAAGCTTATTGAACTTAACATGCTTATTTTATCTCGATAAATCGAGGTAAACTAAACATGCCAAACGTAGAGCGTTTTTCAACAAACCGCTACGCCGGAATAACAGATATACCGTGCCCGGCGGGTGTCCCCCCGCCACAGCGGACGCAAGCGCACCCGCCGGGAATCCGCGTCAGGGGAGTAGGTCAAGACCCTCTGTGGTCTTGACTATTTTAAAGATGGAGTGGATCGGTTTACGTTCCG
>WJIJ01000007.1 GCA_014730345.1 Candidatus Zixiibacteriota bacterium
CATCCCCATGTCTTCGATAAGCAGGACAACGGCTTGACATCGGATGAGGTTCTCAACCGCTGGGAGAATATCAAGGCGGATACATCCACCCGGAAGAAATATTATGTACTCAACGGCCTGCCGGAGAGTATGCCCGCCCTGTTGAAGGCATACCGCATCCAGGAAAAAGTCGCCCGTTTCGGATTCGACTGGAATGATCCATTGGAGATATTCGATAAGATAGACGAGGAGAAATCAGAGATAATGCAGGCTATCAGGGAAGGGGACAACGAGAAACTTGAGGAAGAGATGGGGGATATCTTGTTTACCATTGTCAATCTCTGCCGGCATTACAGGATTGTCCCCGAAATGGCATTGAGCGCCACCTGCGAGAAATTCAGGAAACGTTTTTCTACGATGGAGGACTACATCCGCCAAGACGGCTTGGAACTGGGGAAGTTGGATATTAAAAGACTGGATGAATACTGGGAACGGGCAAAGCGGGAAAAAGGCTAAAACTTATACTTAACCGCAATTAAAAACCCCGCCTTTTTCAAGGCGGGGTTTTAATTTATCCATCAATCCGATACTATTTCATCGGCTTAATTTCAATACGACGCTGTTCAGCGCTGTTCTTATCGATTCCATCGATGAAGTTGGTCTCGCCGTATCCTTTGGCGACCAGCCTGTCATCGCTGATTCCCTGGCCTACGAGGTAAGTCTTAACCGCGTCGGCACGTTTCTGGGAGAGTCTCTCATTGCCGCTTCTGGAACCGAGAGCATCGGTGTAACCGGCGATCTCAATCTTGACATCCGGATAAGCCATCAGTCTCTGGGCGAGGTCGTTAAGATACTTCTTACCGCCTTCATCAGGCTCAACACTGCCGCGAGCATATTCAATCCTGAGGATTTCGGTATCCTTGATCGGCTTGGCAGTCGGGCAACCGTAGTTGTCAACTTCAATTCCGGCAGGGGTACCGTCACAACGGTCGATACCGTCATAAACGCCGTCATTGTCTCTATCCATCGGGCAACCGGTAGCATCTACGGTAGCGCCGGACGGGGTCCCGGGACATTTATCCTTGTAATCAGGAACGCCGTCATCGTCTTCGTCCATCGGGCAGCCCTTGCTGTCTACGGAGATTCCGGACGGGGTGTTCGGGCACTTGTCGATGCCGTCAAAGATGCCGTCCTTATCGGAATCCATCGGGCAACCGTTAACATCCACGCGGGCACCGCGAGGAGTGTTCGGGCACTGGTCAAGGCCGTCGTATACGCCGTCGTTGTCTTCGTCGAGAGGACAACCATTGGCGTCAACCATGGCTCCAAGAGGAGTGTCCGGGCACTGGTCGAATTCATCCTTTACGCCGTCCTTATCAGTATCCTTGCCGCCGCCGAAATAATAGTTAAAGGAAAGGCGGGGCTCAAGATAAGCCTGGAAAGCTCGCGCGGAGGATTCATCATTGAACTCCCCTCCGAACAGGGAATCAGGCTTGGAGATATAAGCCGGAAGGAAATTCAACTTAATGCCAAAATCGATATCGGCGTTTTCACCGAGAGCAAAAGCAACACCGGCTCCACCCTTGATTACCAGGTCAACAAGCGATTCGCTCTGGCTGTCATCGGCCTGGGAAAGTTCGACCGTCCACAGGTTGGCGCCAAGACCACCAAGGACGTACGGCCGTATGTTGGATTCAGGCATAAAGTAGTACTGGGCGGTTACCTCGGTAAGAATACCGGTAAGTTTCACCGAGGAGTTGTCTTTGCTGAAAAATTTGAATGTCGCGTCGTCAGTGGTGGTGGTATCATCGTAGGTCATGGCGTATCCAACGCCGGCGTTAAGCACAAAACCATCGGTGAAACCATACTTGAAGTTCAAGCCGCCGCCAAGACCCATTGCGTAAGGTTCGCGGTCGAGGTCTGAACCTTTCATCATCGGCGCCCAGCCATGTATGCCAAGCCCGAGACCATAAACGCCGGTATAATCCACAGCCGCGGATGCCGGCATAACGAACGCGAAAGTGAGTAAAGCTACAATCGGAAGTATGAAATATTTCTTCACGAAAACCTCCTGAAAACAGAATATTTTTGGGTTATCTAATTATCTACTAAAAGTAACAAAGATTTCAAATTCAAGTAAGTCAAAATTTCACATTAACAATCTAAGGTCCTATCACCTCCTGCCTTTTTGGGTTTTGAGTTGATATTATAAAATATCAATAATTTGGTCAATTACAAATCCCCACTATAGCGAATACATGGAATCATACGCAACAAAAAAATTATTAATATTTAAGGTTTTACATCAATACTTCAATTGATGTGCGGCTCCAATTCCTTTACTAACTGACCCTTGGGCTTGGCGCCTATTAAACGACCTACTTCCTCTCCGCCTTTAAAAATAAGCAATGTCGGGATACTCCGTATCCCAAACTTGGCCGGAGTGTTGGAATTCGCGTCTACATCTAATTTCCCAAACTTAACTTTGCCATTATATTCTTCAGACAATTCTTCAACTATCGGAGCAACCATCCTGCATGGTCCACACCATTCCGCCCAAAAATCAATCACTACCGGTAAATCGGCCTTCAATACTTCCTGCTCAAAGTTAGCGTCGGTTATTTCCTGAATATTAGCCATCAATCCTCCAAATTCGATTTCTAAAAGCGATAATTATCGTCCTATTTTTACATTAACCCATCACGAAGCTACCGATAATATCGGCAAACTATATGATATTACCCTTGTTAGTGTCAAGTCTTTTTTGCATTTAGTACAGCTTCTCCAGAGATGTTCCCGGATAATACTTCTGCAGAATCTGCCTGTAGTTATACCCGGCGCGGGCACGCCCTATCGCCCCGCACTGGCACATGCCTATCCCATGCCCATTGCCTCTTCCGATAAACCGTACATACCGCAAATCCCCGAAAGCGTCCCGTTCGACATCCAGCTCAAAAAGCGTGGACGGCAGGCGCTTTGAAGGATCATCAACCGTTCCGATATGCACGCGTATCTTATCAGCGTAAAGTTCCACCTGGGTCTGAGTAGTGTAAATTTTTAAAAGTTTTACCCTTCCGGATCTGGATCTTTTTAGCACTTTAATATCTTTCAGGTTTCCCGGCAAAGGTTCTCCATACTTATTAATAAAATATGTATTCAATCTGCGCTCTAAAAGTTCCCGGGAAAATTCCTCTTCCCAAAAATATGACTTTGCCCACGCGCAATAATCACCGTCATTTACCACCCTATAATAAGGCAGGGAATCCCCACCCCAGACATCCTCTATCCTCTCGGTCCTGCCTCCGCAAACGGCGAAATACTGGACCTGTATTAACTTATCGCCATACTTCAATACTTCTCCCGATGTCTCATCCACAGCCCGGCTGGCGGCGTAATACTCATTATCGAATCCGCGATAGACCTGATCCATTATCGTACTCTCCAGGAGTCCCTTTCCTCCGCCTCTTTGAATTTTATGCAATGCATAAGTCCGGGCCGCAACCGCCATAGCTTTCAATGATTCATATTCATCATCCCGCCGGACTCCCATCTCGGCAGGTAAAACACCTTTTAAGTAATTATCCACGTCTAAACGGTTCAACACCGAAATAGTTCCTTTTTTCTTCCCCGGGATGATATATATCCTGCCCCGGTAACCATTCCCGCCAATACGCCCAACGCCGCTTCGGGTGGTCTGCCTGAAATAAACGGATGTTAAATTAGAAGACAGTTTGCCGTAATTGCTGTCATGCACCGAAAGCCCGTTATAATCATTTTTAATCGTAATCCGGGAGATGCTGAAATATTCTTCTATAGCGCTGTCCGGCTTCATACATACTATGGTGAAGGGCATCTCATTAGAATAAAATACTTCTTTCACGTCGGACATAAGTTTGACCGCGACGACTGGTTTCCCTTGCTCCTCCGCTTCCACACCCACAGCGGGTATCTGCTCCGGCGGCGAATAACAATTGCCCGGTATAATCATCAAAACAAACAGCGCCAAAGCCTTAAGGATATTTATCAACCGCATCTCAGGCATAGCATACCTTTCCTAACACAACCCTTTTCCCCGCCCCCGTTGTTTTTCTCAAATCAACCTTGATCCTGTTCACCGCCAGTATTCCCAGCACGGCGAATCCAGCGCACTCCACAAACTGCGGAGGGATCCCCATCTCACCAGAAGTTACTATTTTTAGCATCGGTAAGTGATAAGCCAATCTCCTCATTAAAAAGTCATTTTTCGCTCCTCCCCCGCAAACCACGACTTTCTCTATTGGGGGTATGAACGATTCAATATTAATGCTTATAGAACGGACTGTAAATTCAACCGCTGTTGTTAAGACTGATTCTCTCGATGAAATTCCCCTGAAGTACCTCTCGATGAATTCAGTACCATAATATTCCCTTCCGGTTGATTTAGGAGGCTTCTTTCTTATAAACTCATCTTTCAACAATTCATCCAGAACTCTCCCGTCTACTTTGCCCCGGGACGCTACTCTTCCCCCTGAATCATACGCCTTTCCGAATAATTCCCCGCTTAAAGCATCAATCAGCATATTTCCCGGGCCGCAGTCAAAACCGAATGGAATCTCATCCGATTCCCTGCCCGGGATGTATGATATATTGGAAATCCCGCCTATATTAAGCACCCCCGCCGGCTGGCTCCCCGAGAAGATATGATAGTGCATTACCGGGCTCAACGGGGCTCCCTCGCCGCCGGCGCCCGTATCCGCCATTCGGAAATCACCCACAACGGTAATGCCCGCTCTGGCGGCGATTATTGATGGGTCTCCAATCTGGAGTGTAAGTTTCTCCTCAGGTATGTGGGATATGGTCTGGCCATGCGATGCAACCAGGGCGATATCCCGCGCATCGACTCCAAAGCTTTTTAAAGCCTGCAAGGTTTTCAATGCGATAAATTCGGCGAGGGATTTATCGGCTTTCATCATACCGCGGATTTCGCCGATTTCACCATTTGCAAGCATGTACAGGCTGTGCCTGAGCCGTTGGGGAAATCGGTAAGATACGCCGTCCAAAAAAACAGGACGGTATCTTCTCTTGTTTCTTGTAAACTCAAAAAGGGCTACATCGAGGCCGTCGAGGGATGTTCCGCTGTTTATACCTATTACTCTCGGTCTACGTGGCAATATGTCCTATCCGGCTAAAATAACGCTGTTTAAATTCTATCACCTTTTCTATGGCTATTTCAACCGTTTTCGCGAAATTGTCGTTTTCTTCAACCTCGCGCGCGATAATATCCATGGCATTCAACTGTTTATCCTTTTCGTGGCATATCAACAATTGGTGATGTCCGGCATTCAAAGCATTTATTATCGTTTCCTCCCACTTGAAATGTTTGCTGACAGCCCCCATTTCCAGGTCATCGGTAACAATCATCCCCTTGAAATTACAGCGTCCCACAAGTATTTCATGCACTGCTTTCTTCGAAAATGTTACCGGTTGCCTGTCAAGCGCTTCCAATATCACATGGGTAGTCATAATTATTGGAACACCGTTCCTAATTGCTTCTATAAATGGCAACAACTTAAAACTTGTCAATCTCGGCATATCGGTAGTATCTACGGGTAAATCAAGATGAGGGTCGATTGCAACATCACCAAGGCCGGGGTAATGTTTTGCGCAGGAGAGTACGCCGATCTCATTGTAGATATTAATTACCCGCCCTGAATAACGAATAACTGCCTCAGGAGTACGCCCGTAACACCTTCCTTCGAGTACCGGTACATCATCCCGGGAGGGGATATCCACAACTGGCACAGTGTTGACATGTACGCCAATGTCTTTTAATTCATGAGCCGTAAGATAATTCTCCTGGTCGAACCGTTCATCATCGCTCCATGACGCAAGTTCCCATGCCGATGGCATCTGCCTTCCAAAATTAATACGATTTACCCGCCCGCCTTCCTGGTCAATAAAAACCAGCGGGCGCAATTGGGAATTTGGAGAAAGATTTATGATTAAATTTCGAAAATCGGAAGGAGACCTTCCATTGCGCGTAAAAAGAATTATTCCGCCAAGGTTGTCATTCTCGATGAGTTCCAAGATATAATCGGGGGGAGTATTGCCGTCAAACCCGGCAACAATAAGCTGTCCGATTTTCTTAGTATCAACTGCCATTATTATTTTTGTTGGAATCTCCGGAAGAGGCCAGTTCGGTTTCGGAATTAAGCTCAGGATTATCTGTAACGACCATATTGCGGCCGCCCTTTTTTGCCTTATACAGGTTTTTATCGGCTTCTTCCAGAAGAAGCTCGGGTTGTCTCTGGTATTCTGTTTTAAACTCGGCAACGCCAATCGAGACAGTTATCTGGACCTCCGGGGCTTCTATCCCGCACTCGAATACCGTTTTCTCCACCTCGGTGCGTATACGCTCAGCGACTATAATCGCGTGTTCAGTCTTAGTCTCCGGTAATATCACCACAAATTCCTCGCCCCCGTAACGGGCCGAAATATCAACTTCGCGTATGCACCTGCGCACCAAGCCGGCCAATTGCTGAAGAATCATATTTCCAGCCTGGTGACCATAAGTATCATTAACCTTTTTAAAGAAATCAATATCTATCATCAAGATGGAAAGATCCTGTTTATACCTGATCGCGCGGTTGATTTCCGTATGCAGTTTGTCCCGAAAATACCTGAAATTATACATACCGGTCAGTTCGTCAATAATTGCCATCTCTTCGGTCTTTTGCATCAACTGGGTGTTCTCCAGAGCCATAACCGCGCTAAGCCCCAGCGCCGAAAACCGAAATGTTTCCGATTCGGAGAAGCCGTGGGGTTTTCCGCTGGTCGCGACCAGGCACCCCAAAAGCGTCCCCCGATGGCCAAGGGGTACGAACATGGCTTTGCTTTCGGCTCCCAACAACGCCTTTACTCCTAATTGATTAACATCGAACTTCTTCCTGGGCTCCATTTCATAATCAACCATCATAAGACAATCAAGCACAGTAAATTTCTCGGGTTTATCGTAATGTTTATTTTCAATGCCATCGCTTTCCCCGACCAGGTACATCAAATTGCCCGCATGGGAGGCTTTAAAAACTTTGCATGTACCGGCGCCCAACAATTTGGTGGAAATATTCAGAACTTTCGTGATAAGCTCTTTTTCCTCAAGTGTTCCCGCCAGGTTAGCGAGCGTCGTGTAAATGGTTTCATTTTCTCCCTGCATGATTTCCAGCTCCCACGTGCGCTCGTTCAAGCTGTCCATGGCCTCAATAAGTTTTTTCTGGGATGATTTCATTTTCTGGAATATTACATCCGCGATCAGCAAAACAATCCAGATGAAACCTATGTGAACAGCGATATCCTGCAGTAGACTTGTTCTATGACTCAGAGATACGGCAAGGTAAACCAATGAAACTATCCCCGCGGCCTTCCATGAATGCTCCAGCCCAAAGTGATAGGCGCCGGCGAATACTATTATCAGGAAAAAGGGGTATATCGTACCGGGATCTATACCGGATATTAATCCCAGCAGTCCAATGAAAAAGATATTGCTGGCGATAAATAATTTGAAAAGTATTCCCTCCCGTAACCACTTTGGAGGACCTTCGACGTACAGGGTGATAAGCTTGATGCCGTTAAGCCAGATAAGGATATCGGTTAATGTGGCCTGTAGAAGAATATTATTGCCGTATTTGTAAGCATAAAAAATAACCGCGGAATATATCCCGATTACCAAATCCCCCCATACGACCGCGCTATCTATTTTAGTCCTTCCGTGGTGAGTTGATGAATCAACCATGTTTTTTACCGAATCCTGTTACCCGGAATGCAAGACATAAATCAGGCTTAGTATTCTGCTCCATTTGTGATAAAATTTTAATTCGCTAAGCATCAACTTAATTACTCAATACGTATGAATACAATTCAATATATCGGCGGGCTGACTTATTCCATGAGTAATCCTTCTTCATTGCTGAAATCATGAGCTTTTTCCATGCGTCCTTATTGCGATATACTTGTAACGCCCGCTTTATTGCTTTAAGGAGTTCCTCAGCATCATACTTCTCGAATACAAATCCAGTCCCTTCGCCTGATTTTTCGTTATAATCATCGATAGTATCCGCCAATCCTCCGGTTTTGCGGACTATCGGGATGGTGCCGTACTTAAGGCTGTATAACTGGTTCAATCCGCATGGTTCATATCGGGAGGGCATCAAAAACATATCCGAACCCGCTTCTATTAAATGAGCCAGTTTGTTATCGAATTTCAAGTTCGCTGAGAAATTAGCAGGAAAATTTTTCTGTAATTTTTCAAATAATGTGTGATATTTGGGCTCGCCGGTACCCAGCAAAACAACAGTTAAATCCATATTCAGCATTATTTCGCTGATTTCAGAGATTAAATCGAATCCCTTCTGGTCGGCCAGCCGGCTGATTATCCCTATGAGCGGCAATCCAATTTTATCATCAGGCAATCCCGTGGACTTCAACAGTTCCGCTTTATTTTTCGCTTTGCCGGATAAATCATCTTTTGAAAAATGGTATGGAATAAGTTCATCCGTCATCGGATTCCAGATTTCATAATCGATTCCGTTGACAATACCGAAAAGCGAATCGGCTTTATCCCGCAGGATACCCTCCATTCCGTATCCATATTCCGATGTCTTCTGTATCTCCTTTGCGTACTGTTCAGACACCGTGTTTATTACATCCGCGTAGTGAATACCCGCTTTCATAAACGAAACCTTCCCCCAGTACTCAAAGGGCGACATGGGATAAAGCCAGGTGGTATCATAACCCATCTTAATTATAGTCTCCGGGGGGAAATTCCCCTGGTAGGCGAGGTTGTGGATGGAATAAACGCTCTTAGTCCCCTCGAAAAAACTGTCATCATTAAACTGGGTTTTCAAAAACGCTATTGCCGGCGCCGACTGCCAGTCATTGCAATGCAATATATCCGGTTGGAAATCCATAAATCGAGCCGTTTCGAGTATCGCCCGGGAGAACATAATAAACCGCTCATCATTGTCTTTATAATCCTTGCTCGTTGCCGGGTCTATATATAAAGCGTCCCGCATAAAAAACTCCGGGTAATCGATAAAAAGAAATTCGGTACCGGTAGCTTTATCCAGACAGCTCTTTACCCCGAATTTTATTTCGCGGTCATGAAGCTTGAGTATGAGCTTTTTGGTTAGGGTGGTAATCTCGTATTTTTGCGGGTCAATCGATGCATAAAAAGGCATTACAACCTTCACCGTATGTTCAGCGCGGGCGATTGCTTTTGGCAACGCCCCTGCGACATCGGCAAGCCCTCCAGTCTTCGCGAACGGCACCGCTTCCGGGGAGGCGTAGATAATATTATATTTACTGCTCAAGGTAAATCCCGAAATTCTATTTCACGTTGTCAACGATCACTTTGCTCTCGCTGGGTTTTAACTGCACTTCTTTGAGATACTTGGCCGCGTCTTCCGGCGCGGTGGGATTGATGTAAAATCCTGTTCCCCATTCAAAACCGGCGACCTTGGTTAGCTTGGGCATAATTTCGATATGCCAGTGATATTCCTTGTTATTATTATCCATGATCGGTCGGGTATGCAGGATAAAATTATAAGGGGCGTTATTCAAAGCTATCGCCAGCCGACCAAGGGTCTCCTTCAGTAAGGAAGCCAGGTCCGGGATAGCTTTTTCCGGAATATCTTCGAGTGTGCTGTAATGTTCCAACGGCAGAATCCATGTCTCAAAAGGCAAACGGGGGGCGAATGGTTCTATGGCGATAAAATTATCATTCTGAGAAACAACTCTCACCCCGTCGCTTATCTCCTGGCGGACAATATCGCAGAAAATACAGCGCTCCTTGAATTGATAATATCGCTTGGCGCCTTCAAGCTCCTCTAAAACGCGCTTGGGTACAATAGGGGTGGCGATAAGCTGGCTGTGGGCATGTTCCAGGCTCGCTCCCGCCGCTTCCCCAAAATTTTTGAAAATCATTATGTAGCGGAAACGCGGATCCTTCTTCAAATCATTGATTCTCGAACGATATGCCCAGATAACATCCTGGGCCGCCTTTTCGTCCATGTCCGGGAAATCGATAAAATGATCCGGGGTTTCTATTATCACCTCGTGGGCCCCTATGCCGGTCATCATGTCGAAAATTCCATGTCCCCGCCGGTTCAGATCCCCTTCGATACGCAATGCCGGAAACTTGTTGGGTATTACCCGCAAGGTCCAGCCCGGAGAATCCGGTTTGCCGTTATCGGTTCTGAATGAGAGAATCTCCGGCGGAGTCGCGGATTCGTTTCCCGGGCAGAAAGGGCATAGTTTATTCCCCACTCTCTTTTCTGTTACTCCGAAATCCGACGGCCGTTTGCCTCGTTCGGTCGATATTATTACCCATCTCCCAATAATGGGGTCTTTTCTTAATTCAGGCATCAGTCTCCTGCCTATGCTTTATTATGTCTCTTGATTGAACCATCTGCTATATTTTTATATCGGCACTTGACAATTTAGAATAAACTATTGTTGTAATCCACCATTTTTTCAATTAATGTCTTCTTCCCTTCAACCAGATGCCCCGAGTCTCTTTTGATCGAATGAATAATTCCTCGAAAAGCTTTTCATGGCGCTCATCGAAGTTATGCTCCCGCCTGCCCATCACCGTTCGGGCGGTGCTTATCGCTTTCGCCCGCGAATATTCAACCCTCAATGTATCATTGCCCCAGGCGAAGGATGGTATCTCCTTTTCCAAAATCAATCCCCCGCCAAAGAGATTGCATGAATATCCGATGTTAATCCCGGTGTTCAATGTTATTCCTATGCCGGTCTTGCTGTGATCGCCGATAAAACTTCCGATTTTTATACTTCCCGTCTTTATGCTACTACCATTTATCTTAACGCTGATTTCACCATAATTGTTCTTCAAATCGGAGTTAGTGGTCAGCGCGCCCAGGTTAACCCATTCGCCCAGATAGGCATGCCCTAAGAAACCCTCATGGTACTTATTGCTGTTCCCGATAATTACAGAGTTTTCAACTTCGCCGCCGATGCGGCAACCGGGTCCGAAGGAGCATCCGCCGGTGGTTTTGCCGCCGACGAGTTTGCAGTTGCGCCCTATATACGCCGGCCCCTCGAGATAGCAAAACGGCTTAATCTCCACTCCGGATTCGATTATAATAGGCCCGCCGCGGGCATCGACAACTGAAGCGTAATCGGCGGTAACATCACCGGGAGCCATAATGCTTTCGCTTTCATAGACATTGGCATCGCCGATTTTGATAACCGGGTTGTTGTCCCTGTAGTATTCATTAAAATCAGACTGGATAAGCAATGGGTTCTGGAGCATCGCATCCCAGATGTAGCGGAAATGCATCATATCCACCTGAGCCTTGCTATCCACCGCCGAAACAAGTTCGGAATCCTTCCCCTCTTCATACAGCCGGGAAATTACCGGCGCCAATTCCTTAATCTTTTTTCCGGGTATGGATGCCATCAAAAGCTTTTCGCCGTCCACGAATGCCGTAAAACCAGAATCCCTTTTGAATTCTTCTACCGGATAGCCTCCGCCATGGAGAACCGCCGATCCATTTACCAGTACAATATCACCTTCCAGACCTTTAATGGATTCGTCCGACAGCCCATCGAAAAGTACGCGTAAATATGGTCTGCAGACAATTTTGACATCGCAGTCGGGAAAATGGGCCCGCACCCGCTGGAGGCTGGTTTTCGTTCCGGCGAGAAGATGACATACCGGACGGCTCAATGTTATGGGAAAGAAATTGACGTAAGCGGAATCTTCGAAGACTAATATAGTTTTGTTCGGCAAATTAACCCTCGGCGAGTTTAGTTTTATAATCCTGCAGTTTCTTTTTAAGTTTATCGTCACTTAACGCCAGAATCCGCACCGCCTGCAGGGCCGCGTTTTTAGCCCCTGCGGAACCGATGCCGGTGGATACGGTGGGTACGCCGCCGGGCATCTGCAGGATAGCCAGCATGGCATCGACACCGTTTAAGTCCGAACCCGGGAGGGGAACACCGATAACCGGCAGATTGCTGTGCGACGCCGCGAATCCGGGCAATGCCGCCGCGAATCCGGCAAGGGCGATTATCACCCCGTATCCGTCGGCCTCAGCTTTCCTGGCTATTTCCTGCGTTTTCTCCGGCTGGCGATGAGCGGAAGAAACTATGGAATCAAACTTGACATCAAAATCCTCCAGAACCGACTCCACTCGCTTGACATAGTCGGCATCAGATTTACTTCCGGATAAAATGAGAACTTTCATCATCATAACCTGCTAATGTTAACTTTTAGAAGAACGAACTTTTTACCCCGCCGACCACATGGCCGATATCCTTGCGGAACTGGGCGCCCTCGAATGAAACCCTGCCGACGCCCTTGTACGCCTTGGCGATTGCTCCCTGCAGTTTTCTGTCGGTGGCCGCGATACCTATCACCCTCCCGCCGGAGGTGATAACATGACCATCCTTACCCCGGGAGGTACCGGCGTGGAATACCATGCAACCTTCCTTGCGCACATCCTTCAAACCATGAATTCTGCGCCCCTTTACCGGTTTCTCCGGGTAACCCTCCGATGCCATAACCACGCATACCGCCGATTCTTCCTTCCAGACAATATCCTGCAGTTCCAGCTCATCTTCGACAATACTGAGAAATATCTCTGCAAGGTCGCTTTTCAACAGGGGCAAAACCACCTGGGTCTCCGGGTCGCCGAAACGGCAGTTAAATTCGATTACCTTGGGGCCTATCTCGGTAACCATCAGTCCCGCGTAGAGGATTCCCTTGAACAGGCGGTCTTCCTGTCGCAGTCCCTCTACTGTCGGTTCCATGATCTGCTCCATGATAGCCCGCATCATCCGGTCATTGACCACCTTGGTCGGCGAGAACGCGCCCATCCCGCCGGTGTTCGGGCCGAAACCGCCGTCGAAAATACGTTTGTGGTCCTGCGCGGAAACCATGGGGGCGATGGTCTTCCCATCGGTAAAAGCCATTACCGAAACTTCCTCACCCACAAGGATATCCTCGATAATCACCCTGGTACCCGCTGAACCGAATACCTTTTTGACCATCATGCTGTCCAGTGCTTTCATTGACTCCATGCGGTTAAGGCAAATCAACGCCCCCTTGCCGGCGGCAAGACCATCTGCTTTGATCGCCAGCGGAGTGTCGTTGGATTCAACAAAATCCCGGGCATCCTCGTAATTCTCGAAGATACGGAAACTCGCCGTGGGGATATGATATTTGCGCATGAATTCCTTGGCGAACGCTTTTGACCCTTCGATCTCCGAAGCCTTTTTGGTAGGCCCGAAAATTTTCAATCCCTTCTCCTCGAAAACATCCACGATACCCATGGTAAGGGGCAATTCGGGCCCGACCACCGTAAGGTCTATCTCCTTTTTCTCGGCGAAATCGGCGAGGGCTTCCAGCTCGGTTACATTGATATTGACGCATTTGCACATGGAAGAAATACCGAAATTTCCGGGAGCGGCGTAAATTTTATCCACATGGCGCGATTTGGAAAGCTTCCATACAATCGTGTGTTCACGTCCTCCACTGCCGACAACCAGTATCTTCAAAATCAAAACTCCTTATGATTTTAGAGACTTAACACCGAGTTTCCCGGTATTTTCGGTAAAACTCAAGTTTACGTCAATCCGGACGCTTTGCGCAAGTATTTTTTGTATTTAGGGATTTTCAAAACTGCTCTTCAGGGGGGATCGAGTAATAAGGTTTTGGATAGCGATGATAGCTTATTTCACCAGAGTAATCTTCCTTAACGCGGGCGATGGTGGATATGGCCCTCTACGATATTATGGCCAGGTTCAGCGGGATACCGTTATACAAACTCCTCGGAGGCTACCGCGACCGGATGAGAACAAGCATAACCGTCGGGATATTGCCGGTTAAGGAGACGGTTAAAAGGGCCAGGGGATTCATCGCACAGGGGTTTAAGATTCTGAAAA